>NZ_AKJR01000097.1:0-20783 GCF_000282235.1 Pseudomonas sp. GM24
TTGTATCTGTTGAAAAAGTCCTTTCGCAACAATGATCTGTCACTGTGCAGTGAACCGCTTGGGATCTTCAGAAGTGCTGAGTTGCGACTATGCTTGAGTCGCAGGCCAGGCCTCTGCAATCCAGGAACTGCCCTCGCCGATACCCGGTGAGAGGCGTAGTATTTTGTGATTATTTTTTTCTACAGGGATTGGTAACTTGGCTGGATACCTCCATCCTGTCGCGCACAATCCAAGAGGTGATTGATGCGCGCCAACTCGTCTGATCCACAAGACACCGTCACAGCGGAACACCCGATCAAACCCGAGCGTCTGCGCTTGCTGGATCGGTTGAGCAAATACCGACAACCGATTGGTCTGGCGGTGACTTTGCTGCTGTTTGCCATTGCGCTGATTGCCTGTCGTCATCTGCTCGCCGAACTCGATCTCGATGCGCTGCACGACTCGATTCTCGACGTACCGAAACCCGCGCTGATCGGCGCCTTCGCTGCGACCGTGGTCGGTTTCATTATTCTGCTCGGCTACGAATGGTCGGCCAGTCGCTATGCCGGCGTGACCTTGCCACCGCGCACATTGGCGCTGGGCGGATTCACCGCGTTTGCGATTGGCAATGCAATCGGTCTGTCGCTGCTGTCCGGCGGCTCGGTTCGCTACCGTTTATATGCTCGACTGGGTCTGGGGGCGTCGGAAGTCGCGCACATGACCTTGTTCGCCAGTCTGTCGCTGGGTTGCGCCTTGCCGCCGCTGGCTGCACTGGCAACGCTGAGTGACCTGCCTGCTGCCTCTCAGGCACTGGGGTTGTCCGAAGGCCTGCTCGGCACAGTGGCCGCTGTCGTGCTGTTGCTTGGCGCAGTACTGGCTATCGGCATCTACCGTCGGCGCCTGCCGGAACAACCGTTGCGCGACAACCTGCTGGTCAGGGTTGGCCGCCGCACGCTGCGCTTGCCGGGTCGGCGCCTGACGTTCCTGCAACTGATCATTACCGCCCTCGACGTTGCCGCTGCCGCCACTGTCCTTTATCTGTTGCTGCCGGAAGCGCCACCGTTTGGTGCGTTCCTGCTGGTGTACCTGCTGGCATTGGCTGCCGGCGTACTCAGCCACGTCCCCGGCGGCGTCGGTGTGTTCGAAGCGATCCTGCTGGCCGCTTTCGCCGATACTCTCGGTGCCGCACCACTGGCCGCGGCGTTGCTGCTGTATCGCTTGATCTATGTGGTGCTGCCGCTGCTGGTCGCCTGTGTATTCCTGCTGATCAACGAAGGTCAGCGCCTGTTTCAGACTCAGACCATGCGCGCGGCGTCTGGTCTGGCGGCACCGATTCTGGCGGTGCTGGTGTTCTTGTCCGGTGTGGTGCTGCTGTTTTCCGGCGCCACGCCCGAGATCGACACACGTCTGGAACACATCGGTTTTCTGATCCCGCACAGGCTGGTCGACGCGTCGCACTTCGGCGCCAGCCTGATCGGCGTGCTCTGCCTGATGCTCGCTCAGGGCCTGCGTCGTCGCCTGTCGGCGGCGTGGATGCTCACCACCATTCTGTTGCTGGTTGGCGCGCTGCTCTCGCTGCTTAAAGGCTTCGACTGGGAAGAAGCAACGCTGATGACCCTGACGGCTGCGCTGCTCGGTGTGTTCCGTCGCTCGTTCTATCGCCCGAGCCGCCTGACCGAACTGCCCTTCTCGCCGCTGTATCTGGTGGCCAGCCTGTGCGTCCTTGGCGCATCGACGTGGTTGCTGCTGTTCGCCTATCAAGACGTACCGTACAGCCATCAACTGTGGTGGCAGTTCACCCTCGACGCTGACGCGCCACGCGGCCTGCGTTCGCTGCTCGGCGCTGCGGTGCTGTTGCTGGTAATCGCGCTGACCTGGCTGCTGCGCACCGCACGTCCGGTCATTCACCTGCCGACGCCTGACGAACTTGATCGTGCGGCGAAAATCCTGATGGCCTCGTCGCAACCCGACGGTGGCCTGGCGCTAACCGGTGACAAGGCACTGCTGTTTCACCAGAACGACGAAGCGTTCCTGATGTACGCGCGGCGTGGCCGCAGTCTGGTGGCGCTGTACGACCCGATCGGCCCTGGCCAGCAACGCGCCGAGATGATCTGGCAGTTCCGCGACCTCTGCGACATTCACCACGCCCGCCCGGTGTTCTACCAGGTGCGCGCGGAGAACCTGCCGTACTACATGGACATCGGCCTGACCGCGATCAAACTGGGCGAAGAAGCCCGGGTCGACCTGCTGCGCTTTGACCTGGAAGCCAAGGGCAAAGAGATGAAGGACCTGCGTTACACCTGGAACCGTGGCACCCGCGATGGTCTGTCGCTGGAAATCCATGAGCCGGGTCAGGCGCCGATGGATGAGCTGAAAGTGATTTCCGATGCGTGGCTTACCGGCAAGAACGTGCGCGAGAAAGGTTTCTCCCTCGGCCGTTTCAGCGACGATTACCTGAAGCATTTCCGCATCGCGGTGATTCGCTTCGAAGGCCGCCCGGTGGCGTTCGCCAACCTGCTCGAGACTTACAGCCATGACCTGGCCAGTCTCGACCTGATGCGCGCACACCCGGATGCGCCGAAGCTGACCATGGAATTCATGATGGTCGGCCTGATTCAACACTATAAGAGTCACGGATACGCGCGCTTCAGCCTGGGCATGGTGCCGTTGTCGGGGTTGCAACCCCGGCGTGGTGCACCGCTGACCCAGCGTCTGGGCTCGATGGTTTTCCGCCGTGGTGAGCAGCTGTACAACTTCCAAGGCTTGCGCCGCTTCAAAGACAAGTTCCAGCCTGACTGGGAACCCCGTTATATGGCCGTGCCCGCCGGACTCGATCCGCTGGTGGCGCTGGCCGATACTGCTGCCCTGATCGCGGGCGGCTTGACTGGATTGGTGAAACGCTGATGATTCAACGCTCCCTGAAGTACATCCTGGCCGCACTGATCGTGCTGGCCGTGATTGCCGGCGGCGGTTTCTGGTACCTCAAACGTCCGGCACCAGAACCGACGCTCGAACCTGTTACGGCGGCAGACGGCACCGTTTTGACCCGCGTCATCCCCGGCACCAAACCCAAGGCGCAGGTGCTGGTCGCGGTCAACGACGACCAGAAACTCTCTGAAAAACAACTGACCACCCTGAGCCGCAGCGCCTCGGCGCAAATCGTTCAGGTGATTCTGCCCAAGGACTGCCTGCTGCAAAGCCGCGCCCTGCAAACCGGTCTGCGCGAACTGAACGGCCCGGCTACGCTGGTCAGCGGTATCGGCCCCGGCGCGGTACTGGCCTGGCGTTGGTTGTCCGAGCAAAAGGACGACAAGGCCCAAGCGATTTCCGTGGACCTGGCGCTGGAAAAACCCGGCTGCACTCACCTGTTGCCGAAATCCGCCGCCCACGGCCACTGGCTGGTGGCGTGGAACGATAACCCGGACGACGCCAGCGCAGGTTTCGTACGCGATCAGCCGAACGCCGAAACCAGCATCAGCGACTACGACATCAACCTGCCGCAAGTGCTGAACAACGAACTGCGCAAGATCCTCGTCGGCGGCGACAAGGCCAACGGCGGTCTGGCGATCCCGGTGGTTGAAGTGCCGGCCGGTCAAGCCAAGGACACCGTGACCCTGTTCCTCTCCGGTGACGGCGGCTGGCGCGACCTCGACCGCGACGTGGCCGGTGAAATGGCCAAGATCGGCTACCCGGTCGTCGGCATCGACACCCTGCGCTACTACTGGCAGCACAAGAGCCCGGAGCAAAGCGCGCTCGACCTGACCGAACTGATGCAGCACTACCGGCAGAAATGGGGCACCAAACGCTTCATCCTCACCGGTTACTCGTTTGGTGCGGACGTGTTGCCAGCGATCTACAACCGCTTGCCAGAAACCGAGCAGCAACGCGTCGACGCAATCATCCTGCTGGCCTTCGCCCGTACCGGCAGCTTCGAAATCGAAGTCGAAGGCTGGTTGGGTAACGCCGGTAAAGAAGCCGCCACCGGCCCGGAAATGGCCAAACTGCCACCGGCCAAGGTCGTGTGCATCTATGGTGAAGAAGAGACGGATGAAAGCGGTTGCACGGACAAGACTGCAGTGGGTGAAGCGGTGAAACTGCCAGGCGGCCACCACTTCGACGAGAACTATCCGGCGCTGGCCAAGCGTTTGGTGGATTTGATCGAGAAGCGTCAGAGCAAGGACTCGGTCGCCGAAGAGTGATCTGAGCCACGCCCACAAAAAGCCCCCGCAACTTCGCAGTTGCGGGGGCTTTTTACATTCAGCAGCCACGAAAATCCCCTGTGGGAGCGAGCCTGCTCGCGAAAGCGGTGGGTCAGTTTACAGATTCGTCGACTGACACTACGTCTTCGCGAGCAGGCTCGCTCCCACAGGGGTATTGGGCTGGATTCAGACAACCCGTCAGTCTCGCTGGCCAAGCTGGACATCTATCCACGTGACATCATCGTCGCCAACGCTAAAGTCGCTATCCCGCGCCGCCAACAAACTGCTTTGCTGCACTTGCGTCAAGTCCGCCCAAAAGCCATCAGTGACAAACACCAAGCGCTCAACAGCGTCCAGTGCACAACAAACAAAGTCAGGGTTCGGGACCCGATTGATCTTCAAGCATCGTGTTACCGAATTTCGCGCCGGGTCTTGTGCCAATTCACAGTGCGAACGGTCGCGCCGCCAATTGGCCTTGCAGTGAGGTGGCGTAATCCACTCGATGGCTCCCGCCAGCGGCACGATCCCGCATGAACAGTCACCTTCGTACGCAACGGCGAGTCGGCCATGAGCTACCAAGCCAATCAGGTAACAGATGGCTCCCGCCTGATCAGCAGGCAACGACGCATGAAAATCCGACAGTATTGAACCCAATAGACGCTCAACAGCTGCGGGGTCTGCAGGATAGCCCCCCTGCTCCATCTGTGTGGAATGAGCCGCCAACATGCCGCTTACGAAGCTTTCAGCCAGCTGTCCACTGCCGCGCCTGGAAGTGCCATCCGCGACAACAAAAAACCCACTGTCACCTTCACAGGTAGCTCCGGCATAGTCATTATTTGCCCTGCTGGCTTGCCCAGTGATTGATCGGGAGTGGTATCTCATGCGCTGGCCAGCGCTTTCAAACGCCGGTGAATAATCTGCCCTCTGCCTGGATTCGCCTGCACCGAGCCTGAACTTTCGATCACATAGCCAACCCCGTCGAGCGCCATCAGTTTGTGGATTCCATCTGTGACGAACGCCTTAAGGTCGCTGTCAGCCTGGCCCACCTCCTCCAACAGCTCAGGCCGACCATCGATCAAGATGATCATGTCCTCGACATCCTTGTGATAAGGATCACCATTTCCCCGACCGGCGAAAGCTTCCAGTTTCGTCGCGAGAAAATATGTGGGCTGGAATATCTGGATGACAGTGCCGCTGGGTAGGGTGAATTTATCCGCCCTCGCCAGCCCCTCGACGAACCAGCGGTTGGCATAGCCGAGCACTGCAGGGTCGGAAGGCATGACATCCACAACAACGTCATTGAAGCGAAAACGACAATTGACCTCGTCCTCACCGGTGATCTTGAATCCCTTGGCAGCCAGCCGTTCAGTGAGTTGGTTCCAGGCGCTGATACCGGCCAACTCGATCACTAGATCAACGTCATCAGTGAAACGAATGTCGTCCAGCACTGCTGTATCTGTAACCAGCATGGCGGTTGTGCAACCGCCAACAAAAGCAACTTCGGCGAGAAACGCCTCGCCCAAGCCTTCAGCCACGAACTCAATAAGTTCGTAGTTGTGATCCGCGTTTGACGACATGTTATTTAAGCCCCATCCCTGCCTTCAGAATACTGATTGCCACACCACACTCACGCGGACCACCCAGACGGATTGCATCAGCGAGCGCCAGATAGTGGTAAAGGATCCGGTCTTTTTTCACCGCTTCCGGCACTGTTTTGTAAAGCGGCTCTATCGCTTGGCCTCGCTCGGTTCCATGCGCATCCGGCCAGACCGGAATCAAACCACCCGCACTCTTGATGCTTTTGGACAGCGCGGGTGCCGCAAAGCCTGTGGGTATGCCACGAACCATCGCGCCAGGCTTGACCGGGAAGAAGTACTTCAGCGCGTGCTCGGTAATTTTCAGCAGTTCCCGGCGGTGCACTTTGGCAAGCCCGGTATCGTAGTCATGAATGAGCAATCCAGATTCCCGGCACCGGGCGAGAGCATTTGAGACTTCGCTTTTGCTCAGCCCGAGAGAGGCGGACAGCGCACGCAGAGAGTAGCGGTCGCTCCAACTTGTCAGCGGTGGATCAGATGCTGGTTCCGCCCATCCCTCCCAGCCTGGCCCATCAGCGAAAGGCGAATCGAATTCGCGGCGCTGGAAGAGTGTGTCTTCCCCATCAGTGGAATAGGTGACCAATGGCTTCCCCACACTCGCCCCAGCGGTCATTCGGCTGACGACATAAGGCCTGAGCAGCTCTTCGACCCTGTCCGAATTCGACTCGGCCTCCATCTCCCCCAAGAGATTCTCTTCCTGAGCATGGAGACTGGCCATTTTGAACAAAAGCAAAATATCTTGACTCTTCATTTAGTTCAAAACCTCAAGTGTCCACATTCCATAAAACGTGGACACTTGTCTCACTGCCGAGGCCGGGTCGTCAAGCCCTTGGGTCGATCACTAATCGCTGCATACCTTGCCCGCATATCGTCATGGCTGATTGCGTGGGCCAAATCAAAGATGAGCAGTCGTTCACTGGCCTTCTTTTCGATCCGAAGGTCCTTTGGTTCATCCTGTAATTCTTGTTCCGCTGATGCCGTCATACGTACCTGAATGCTTTGCACACGTCGGTTCGTGCGTGACGTTTAGTATCGTTTACTTCCAGTCTCGCAATATCGGATGACGCCCACAGACCTTGTAGGCAAACTCCGAAACTCGTGTTGGGGCGCTTTGCCGCTCTATTGCGCTGTTTTTCGACGGGATACTCTCCGGATGTCGCTGACCCATTCAGCGATCGGGTGTGGTAACCCGGTTAGGCAAAGTGCAACAGTGCCTCCATCACGACATCAGGCGTTCTTTTACGCCTGTAATTTACTGTCATGGCAGCTGTACGTGGGAGACCTTCGGGTCTGCCGGTTTCTTTGCTCTCCCGGTTTACCACCCTGCGTACAGCTGCCACCCATTCGTGTGGTAACGAATGCGGCAGCTCCTCGTTTTAGGGAGCAAAACAATGAGCAAAGAAATTCCGTCAACGCCTTCAGACCTTACAACCATCGGCTTCACCCCTTTCCTCTACCACTCGGATCAAGCGTTCTTCAACGTCCGCGCCGGCATCCCGATCATCGATGCCTTGTCCCAATCCTCCGACCTGCTATCCCTCGCAAAATCCTTCGCCGAGGACGCTGCCTTCATCAAAGACACCGACCGCCATGCCTGGGCCGCGCATTACCTGACGGTGATGGGCAAAGCCTTGATTGATGATGTGATTCAGGCGTTGATGCCACGACCTGCGCGGACGAAGACCGAGTCTGAAGCAGAGATACCTGAAGGCTGCGATCTTTTGATCTGAAGTTGCCGCCCACAAAAAAGCCCCCGCCAGCCACAAGGCTGACGGGGGCTTTTCAGTTGAAGCGAGGCTTACATTTCTACCTGCGTGCCGAGTTCAATCACCCGGTTCAGCGGCAGATTGAAGAAGCGCAAGTTGCCGTTGGCATTCTTCAACATGAACGCAAACAGCGCCTCACGCCAACGCGCCATGCCCTCAAGTTTCGAGGCAATCACCGTTTCGCGGCTGAGGAAGTAGGTCGTGCGCATCGGGCTGAAATCCAGATCATCGAGATGACACAGCTTCAGCGCCTGCGGCACGTCCGGCTCGTCGGTGAAGCCGAAGTGCAGGATCACCCGGAAGAAGCCTTCGCCGTGGGCCTCGACTTCGAAGCGTCGCGATGGCGGTACACGCGGGATGTCTTCGTAGACCACCGTCAGCAATACCACTTGCTCGTGAAGCACCTGGTTGTGCAGCAGATTGTGCAACAACGCATGCGGTACGGCGTCGGAGCGCGCAGTGAGGAACACAGCAGTGCCCTGCACCCGATGCGGCGGTTGCACGCGGATGCTGCTGATGAAGATCGGCAGCGGCAGTGCGCCTTCGTCGAGGCGATCGACCAGCAGCTCCTTGCCGCGCTTCCAAGTGGTCATCAGGATGAACAGCACGATCCCCGCCAGTACCGGGAACGCACCGCCCTGAATGATCTTCGGCACGTTGGCCGCGAAGAACAGGCCATCGACCAGCAGGAAGCCAATCAGAATAGGCACCGCCAGCAGCGGCGGCCATTTCCACAACAGCAGAATCACTGCCGACACCAATATGCTGGTGATCAGCATCGTGCCGGTCACCGCCACACCGTAAGCCGACGCCAGCGCGCCCGAGGATTCGAAGCCAATGACCAACAGGATCACGCCGACCATTAGCGCCCAGTTCACCGCGCCGATGTAAATCTGGCCCTGTTCGGCACTGGACGTGTGCTGAATGTGCATGCGCGGAATGTAGCCGAGCTGGATGGCCTGACGGGTCAGCGAGAACGCGCCGGAAATCACCGCCTGCGAAGCAATGACCGTGGCCAGGGTCGACAACACCACCAACGGCACCAGTGCCCAGTTCGGTGCCAGCAGGTAGAACGGGTTACGCGCCGCTTCCGGGTTTTCCAGCAGCAACGCGCCCTGACCGAAGTAGTTCAGCACCAGGGCCGGAAGCACCAGAACCAACCAGGCGCGGGCAATAGGCTTGCGGCCGAAGTGGCCCATATCGGCATACAGCGCTTCGGCACCGGTCAGCGCCAGCACAACCGCACCGAGGATCGCTACGCCCATGCCAGGATGTACGATGAAGAAACGCACGCCCCATATCGGATTCAACGCGCTCAGCACTTCAGGGTGTTTAACGATACCGTTGACACCCAGAGTGCCCAGCACCAGAAACCACGCCACCATTACCGGGCCAAACATCTTGCCGATGCGATCGGTGCCGTGCTTCTGAATCAGGAACAAGGCAACCAGAACTATCAACGACAGTGGCACCACCCAACGTTCAAGCCCATCGAAAGCCAGCTCCAGACCTTCAACCGCCGATAATACGGAGATGGCCGGCGTGATCATGCTGTCGCCGTAAAACAGCGCTGCACCGATCAGCCCCAGAATCACCAGCACCGCCTGCAGTTTCGGGTAGCGGCCGGATGCACGTCGCGCCAGAGCGGTCAGCGCCATGATCCCTCCTTCCCCCTGGTTGTCAGCGCGCAGTACGAACAACACGTACTTGATCGTGACCACCCAAATCAGCGACCAGAAAATCAACGACAGAATCCCGAAAACTCCGTCGTGGTTGACCGGCACCCCATAGTGACCGGCGAACACTTCTTTGAGGGTGTACAGCGGGCTCGTGCCGATGTCGCCGTAAACCACCCCGACCGCCGCGACCAGCATGCTCAGCGGCTTGGAGGCCGAACCCTCGGCGCCTGCCGCATGACTACTTGCCTGACCCATCCAACACTCCTACTTCTCAGAACCGGCTTCTTGAATGAAGCACTATGCTTTGTGGTGCAGCATGCGCTGTTTTACCTGTTGTTACAGACGTTTTGTTGACTGTAAAAAATTGGTAAAGCTCAACGGCGCGAAGCATAGCGCAGCACTCGTCGTATTTCCCTGCATAAAGCTGGTCAAGTGCGTTGCTCGCCGCTAGAATTGCGCACTTTTTGATCAGAGGCGCGCCCTAAGCGCCCGTCCGTCGGCTTTCGCACCAAGAAAGCGATGTCACAAAATACCGAGGTTAGACATGTCCACCACTCCTGCGCCGGCCAATCCAAAGGTTGGCTTTGTATCTCTGGGTTGCCCGAAAGCACTGGTCGACTCCGAGCGCATCCTGACCCAGCTGCGCATGGAAGGCTATGACGTGGTGTCCACCTATCAGGACGCCGACGTTGTAGTCGTCAACACCTGCGGTTTCATCGATTCGGCCAAGGCTGAGTCGCTGGAAGTGATCGGCGAAGCGATCAAGGAAAACGGCAAGGTGATCGTCACCGGTTGCATGGGCGTGGAAGAAGGCAACATCCGCAACGTGCACCCGAGCGTGCTGGCCGTGACCGGTCCGCAGCAATACGAGCAAGTGGTCAACGCTGTGCACGAAGTGGTGCCGCCGCGTCAGGATCACAACCCGCTGATCGACCTGGTTCCGCCGCAAGGCATCAAGCTGACCCCGCGCCACTACGCCTACCTGAAGATTTCCGAAGGCTGCAACCACAGCTGCTCGTTCTGCATCATCCCGTCGATGCGCGGCAAACTGGTCAGCCGTCCGGTCGGTGATGTGTTGGACGAAGCTCAGCGCCTGGTCAAATCCGGCGTTAAAGAGTTGCTGGTCATTTCGCAAGACACCAGCGCTTACGGCGTAGATGTGAAATACCGCACCGGTTTCTGGAACGGCGCGCCGGTGAAAACCCGCATGACCGAACTCTGCGAAGCGCTGAGCACCCTCGGCGTCTGGGTCCGTCTGCACTACGTTTACCCGTACCCGCACGTCGACGAGCTGATCCCGCTGATGGCCGCCGGCAAGATCCTGCCGTACCTGGACATCCCGTTCCAGCACGCCAGCCCGAAAGTGTTGAAGTCGATGAAACGCCCGGCCTTCGAAGACAAGACACTGGCGCGGATCAAGAACTGGCGCGAAATCTGCCCGGACCTGATCATCCGTTCGACTTTCATCGTCGGCTTCCCGGGCGAAACCGAAGAAGACTTCCAGTACCTGCTGAACTGGCTGACTGAAGCCCAACTCGACCGCGTCGGCTGCTTCCAGTACTCGCCGGTGGATGGCGCTCCGGCGAATGATCTGGATCTGGAGATCGTACCGGACGAGGTCAAGCAGGATCGTTGGGATCGCTTCATGACGCACCAGCAAGCGATCAGCTCGGCACGCCTGCAAATGCGCATCGGCCGTGAAATCGAAGTGCTGGTCGACGAAGTTGATGAGCAAGGCGCTGTTGGCCGCTGCTTCTTCGATGCCCCGGAAATCGACGGTAACGTGTTTATTGATAACGGCAGCAATTTGAAGCCGGGTGACAAGGTCTGGTGCAAGGTGACTGACGCTGACGAATATGACCTGTGGGCAGAGCAGATCTGATCTGAAGATCAAAAGCCCCTCATCGGAACGCCGCCCGCCCAGCCCTCTCCCAGAGGGAGAGGGAGCTGACCGTGTTGTTCTTTCGAGGTACATCGACCTGAGCTATCCGGTCGAACTCAGGTTTGAAAAGCACGAAGATCAGCTCCCTTCCCCCTCGCCCTCGCCCTCTCTGGGGGAGAGGGGACTGATCGAGGTGCTCTTCAGAATGACGGCGACTTGAAATATCGAGTCGAACTCAGGTTCTGAACAGTGCAGTGGTCAACTAATTCCGGACACCTCGATAGGTGGTTTTGACGCCATCGCTCGCTCATAAACGGTCGGTGGCAGATATCCCAGTTTCGAGTGCAGCCGTTCGTTGTTGTAAAACCCAACGATGTATTCGGTGATGTCGCGGATCGCTTCAGCGTGGTTCGCGTAGTCACGTCGCCATACCCGCTCCATTTTCAAACTCAAAAAGAAGCGCTCCATCACTGCGTTGTCCCAGCAATTACCTTTACGGCTCATGCTCTGCTGCATGTCGTTTCTTGCCAGTAATTCTCTGTAAGCTGCACTCGCATATTGGCTACCCCGATCTGAGTGGGCAATCAAGCCTGGTGGCGGTTGACGTTGCGCGATAGCCAGTTGCATCGCAGTGCACACCAGCTCTGCCGGCATGTTCGGAGCCATCGACCAGCCCACTATCTTGCGTGAAAACAAGTCCAATACCACGGCCAGATACAACCAGCCACTGCGGGTGCGGATATAGGTGATGTCGGCTACCCAAGCCTTGTTTGGCGCCACTTGGTCAAAATTTCTGCTCAGTACATTCTCTGCAATCGGCAGGTCATGATTACTATCGGTTGTGTGTACAAACTTGCGCTTCCAGGCTGAACGCAGTCCGTTAGCCCGCATCAATCGACGGATTTTATACAGCCCGACAAGCATGCCTTTACCGCGCAAAGCGTCGCGCAAAGGGCGGCTGCCGTAGCAGCCTCCACTCTCGGCGAAAGACGCCTTGAGTTGCACAAGAACAGGACAACTCTGCCGAACAGGCGCATCAGCACGCTTCTGAGACTCATAGAAGCCTGAACGACTGATGCTCAGCAACCGACAGACATGTGCCACTGAGTAAGCCTTCTGTTGCAGCTGCCGAACCAGTCGATACCTTACTTCAGCTCGCGGGCAAAGAAGGCGGTAGCCTTTTTTAAGATGTCGTTGTCCACCTTGAGCTGACGATTTTCCTGTTCCAATTGCCGGATGCGCTGTTGCTCTGCCGTCAACGGCTTGCCGATTCCGGCCTGCCCCAACTGCTCAGCCTCGTATTGTTGAACCCAGCGTCGAACGGCTGTCTCACCAATGTTCAGATCCTGGCAAACCTGCGTAACGGTCAGTCCTTGATCCTTGATCATCTTCACGACTTGCAGCTTGAAGCTGTCGTCGAATGCCCTGCGTTTTTTAGTCATGAATAACTCCTCGATAGATGTATTTTCCACCTATCGGGGATGTATTTTCCACCTATCGGGGTGTCCGGGGAAATTAGACCACTGCAACTCGATTACCACCTTCAACCCGCCCCACTCACTCTCGCCCAACACCAGCAACCCGCCCCAGGTCTCGACAATATCGCGGACAATCCCCAGCCCCAGGCCATGCCCGTGGGTCTGCTCATCCAGCCGCGTGCCCCGGCTGAATACCTCGGCGCGCTGTTCTTCGGGAATCCCCGGACCGTCATCTTCCACGCTCAGGGCAAAGCCATCCGTACGCTCGATCACGCTCAGGCGCACTTCGGCATCCGCCCATTTGCAGGCGTTGTCCAGCAAGTTGCCGAGCAGTTCCAGCAAATCCTCACGATCCCACGGCAGTTGCAATCCCGCCGGCGCGACATAACTCAAGGCCAGATGCTCGCCGTGAATCATGTTCAGGGTCGCCAGCAATCCCGGCAGTTCCGCATCGCAATCAAACAGCGCACCTGGCAACGCATCACCGGACAGCCGCGCACGGTTCAACTCGCGATTAAGCCGTTGCTGCACCTGCTCCAGTTGTTCCTTGAGAACCTTGCGCAACTCGGGATGCGCATCGAGTTTTTCGCTGGACGCCAGGCTCAACAGCACCGCCAACGGCGTTTTCAAGGCGTGCCCGAGATTGCCCAAGGCATTGCGCGAGCGCTTGAGGCTGTCTTCGGTGTGCGCCAACAAATGGTTGATCTGCGCCACCAGCGGTTCCAGTTCCACCGGCACCTGTTCATCGAGTTGTGAACGCTGGCCCTGCTGCAATTGCGCAATCTGCTCGCGGGCCTTTTCCAGTGGTTTCAAGGCGCGACGCACGGTCAGCCGTTGCAGCAGCAGAATCAACAGCAATGCCGCCAGACCCAGGCCCAGGCCGATCTGGCGCATGCGCTGAAAGCTCTCGCGCACCGGCGTGTAATCCTGGGCGACGCTGATCGAAATCGACTGGCCGAGACGTCGATAGTCCGAACGCAGCACCAGCAATTGCTGACCGTCCGGCCCCAGTTGCAGATTGCTGTGCAGCCCGGGATGGTCGAGCAGTGGCAGATCCTGATCCCACAACGAACGCGAACGCCAATGGCTGTCGGCAAAATCAATGCGGAAATAGTGCCCGGAAAACGGCCGCTGATAGGCTGGCGACAAATGCCGCTCATCCAGTTGCAGGCCTTGCGGCCCGCGCACCAATGCCACCAGCAGACTTTCGCTGTCGTTGCGCAGACCGGCTTCGAGATAGCGCTGCAAACCCACTTCGAACAACCACAGACTGGTTTGCGCCACCACCACACCGACGACCACCATCACGCTGATCAAACCCAGGCTCAAGCGGCGTTGGATCGACCTCACGAAGCTTGCCCGCCGAACAGGTAACCCTGACCTCGACGGGTTTCGATCACACTTTTGCCGAGCTTGCGCCGCAGGTGATTGACGTGCACTTCGAGGACGTTGGAATCGCGCTCGGTTTCACCGTCGTAGAGGTGTTCGGCGAGGTGGCTTTTGGAGAGGATCTGCTCCGGGTGCAGCATGAAATAGCGCAGCAGGCGGAATTCGGCGGCGGTCAATTGAATGTCGGCGCCGTCGCGCACCACGCATTGGCGACCTTCGTCCAGATGCAGACCGGCCGCCTGCAATGTGGGTTGATTGGCCTGGCCTTTGGAGCGACGCAGCAGCGATTGAATGCGCAACTGCAACTCTTCGGGGTGGAACGGTTTGGTCAGGTAATCGTCAGCGCCGGCCTTCAGGCCTTCGATGCGCTCGGCCCAGGAATCGCGCGCCGTGAGGATCAGCACTGGAATCGCCAGGCCGCCGGCGCGCCACTGCGCCAGCACTTCAAGCCCCGGTACACCGGGCAGGCCGAGGTCGAGAATGATCAGGTCATAGGGTTCGCTGCTGCCCTGATACAGCGCATCGCGGCCGTCCGCCAGCCAATCGACTGCATAGCCCTGGCGTTGCAGGCCGGCGAGCAATTCGTCGGCCAGCGGTACGTGGTCTTCCACCAATAGCAAACGCATCGATCAATCTTCCTTGTCTTTCACCAGTTCGCCGGTATCGGCCTTCAAGTGCAGCTCACGGGCGACACCTTCGACGGTCAGCAACTCGACTTCATAAATGTAGACGTCGTGTTTTTCTTCCAGCTCGACTTCCAGCAGTTTTGCGCCGGGATAACGATCCATCGCCTGCTGCAGCACTTGCTCCAGCGGCAGGATCACGCCCTGCTTGCGCAGATCAAGCGCCTCGTCCGGACCGAGGTCGCGGGCCATGGCCGTCGAGCAACACATCACCAGCGCCAACGCCGTACGGCGGGTGGCGCGAACATTAACCTTCATTACGTATCCTGATGATCCTTGAGAACCTGCCCAGTCACCGCGTCTAATTCCAGATCCCACTCCAGCCCCTGCGGATCACGCATTTCGATCTGGTAGATGTACTTGCCGTACTGCTCTTCCAGCTCGGTATCGGTGATCGTCGAACCCGGGTGTTTTTCCAGCGCCGTGGCGTTGAGCTTCTCGAAGGAGACGATAGTACCAGCGTCGCGCAGACGCAGGGCTTCGTCGGGGCCGAGATCGCGGGCGTGGGCGAGGTTGGCGGTGAAGCCGATGATCGCGGCAATGGACAGGGCAGTCAGGGTTTTCATGGGGTCTCCGTATTTTTATGTGTTGCTTACGGTGGGCACCTTAGCGAGATGAACTTAACTGAAACTGAATTGCCATCATTGCCCCAGCTCAACACATACCCCCGTGTAGGAGCTGCCGCAGGCTGCGGCAGCTCCTACAGGATTTTGTAACATGTGCTTATAATTGTTCGCTTGCTAACGATCGAGACCGGTATGACCGCCATCCACATCAAATTCCCCGCCCTCACCCTCAAGGCCGGCCCACGCGCCATGGCGCGCATTCGTGCCCAAGGCCTGAACGCCGCCGATGTCGGCACCCTGCCCGGCGCGGCCGGTGGACCGAAGGCGTTGGGCATTCAGGGACTGGATCTGGCGTTGTTCGGTGAATGGCTGCCGAGTGCACCGCGTGAGCGTTCGCTGATCGGCGCCTCGGTCGGTTCCTGGCGCTTCGCCAGCGCCTGCCTGCCGGACGCCGCCGAAGGCATTCGCCGCCTCGGTCATCTGTACGCCGAGCAGAATTTCAACAAAGGCGTGACCATGGCCGAGATCAGCCAGAGTTCGCAGCGCATGCTCAACGACCTGCTCGACGGCCGCGACGCGAGCATCCTCGACAACGCGCATTACCGGCTGAACATCATGGTGGTGAAAAGTCAGGGGCGTCTGGCCGATGACCATCGCGGCCGACTGGGTCTGGCACTGGGCTCGGTGATTGCCGACAACCTGCGCGGTCGCGCGCGGCTGTCGCGGCACTTCGAACGACTGATCATCCACGACCCACGCCTCGCCCCGCCGGTCAATGCGCTGAACGATTTCCCGTCGCGCTTTGTCGCCCTGAATGCCGGCAATCTGCGTCAGGCCTTGTTGGCGTCGGGATCGATCCCGATGGTCATGGAAGGCGTACGCGACCTGCCGGGCGCCGGTGCCGGGACGTTCCGCGACGGTGGCCTGCTCGACTATCACCTTGACCTGCCCTACAGCGGCGACGGCATCGTGCTTTATCCGCACTTCACTGATCGGGTGATTCCCGGCTGGTTCGACAAGACCCTGCCATGGCGCAAGGCCTCGGTGGAGCGCTTGCAGGACGTGCTGCTGCTCGCGCCTTCGAAGGAATATCTGGCGCGCCTGCCCTACGGCAAACTCCCCGATCGTAATGATTTCAAACGCTTCATGGGCGATGCGCCGAGCCGGCAGAAATACTGGCACGCAGCGATGGACGAGAGCCGTCGCCTCGGCGATGAGTTCCTTGAACTGACTGCCAATGGTCGCCTCGCCGAGCGCTTGCTGACCCTTTAGTCAGCACGGCCAAAGACAAGCTGGTAAACTCGCCGCCTGCCCGAATCGCTGCGGCGAACGCCATCTGAACAGAGCCGAAAATACCGTGGAAATCTTCAAAGAGTTTACTTTCGAATCCGCCCACCGCCTGCCGCACGTCCCGGACGGCCACAAGTGCGGGCGTCTGCACGGTCACTCGTTCAAAGTGGCGCTTCACCTCAGCGGAGACCTCGATCCGCACACCGGCTGGATCCGCGATTTCTCTGAAATCAAAGCGATCTTCAAGCCGCTGTACGAGCGTCTCGATCACAACTACCTGAACGACATTCCCGGTCTGGAAAACCCGACCAGCGAAGTACTGGCCAAATTCATCTGGAATGAAATGAAGCCGTTGCTGCCGGAACTGAGCGCGATCCGTATTCACGAGACGTGCACCAGCGGTTGCATCTATCGCGGTGAGTAACCTGACGTAGATCTCCCTCGTAGGAGCTGCCGAAGGCTCCTACAGGGGGATTGGTGTTTTGTCTGGGAAATAGAGAACAGCCCGCGAGGCTGTTTTTTTACGCCTATGCTTTTTGGCTCCCACCCGCCAAGAGGACAGGCCCATGACAGACTGGCTGCTGGATCAGGTCTTTGACTTCAACGGGCATCCCGTTCGTTACGCCATACGCGGCGACGGCCCGCCGCTGGTGTTCGTGCATGGCACGCCGTTTTCGTCATACGTGTGGCATCGGATCGCGCCGCACTTTTTCGCCACGCATCGCGTGCATTACTTCGACCTGCTGGGCTACGGGCGCTCCGAGCAACCTGACGCCGACGTCTCCCTCGGCGTGCAAAACCAACTGTTGGCGCAGTTGCTCGACCATTGGAATATTGCAAACCCCGACGTCGTCGCCCACGACTTCGGCGGCGCCACCGTGTTGCGTGCGCATCTGCTCAACGGCAAGGATTATCGCAGCCTGACACTCATCGACCCTGTGGCCCTGACGCCCTGGGGTTCGCCATTCGTGCAACATGTGCGCCTGCATGAAGCGGCGTTCAGTGGCCTGCCCGACTACATCCAGCGCGCCATCGTGCCGACCTATATTCGCGGGGCGATTCACCGCGATATCCCCGACGACGAACTCGCACCCTACGTGCAGCCGTGGCTCGGCGATCCCGGGCAAGCGGCGTTCTATCGGCAGATTGCGCAGATGGACGAGTGCTATACCCGTGAAGCAGAAAGCCTGTACCCGACGATCCGCTGTCCGGTGCAGATACTCTGGGGCAAGGAGGATCAGTGGATTCCCATCGAGCGTGGCCGAGCGTTACATCAAATGATCCCGGGATCACAATTCCACCCGATTGCCAACGCCGGCCACCTCGTCCAGGAAGACGCCCCCGAAGCCATCGTCGCCGCCCTGCTGCGCTTCCTCTGACCTTGATCGTTCCCACGCTCTGCGTGGGAACGATCAAAAACAAGATCAAAAGATCGCAGCCTTCGGCAGCTCCTACATTGGGGCTCCGGTGTATTCAGGTGCACTGTTTTCGCGCTTGCCGACGCGACTCGTCTATACATAACCCGCGCCATCCGGCATTTGGCACGACCACTGCAACCCTCCTCCGCGTCTTCCCTACTCCAGCAAGGACCGCCCCATGACGCAGAACGATCCCGGCAACGATTACCCCCTCAGCGAAGTCCCCATGCATGCGCGCAAAGGCCTGGCCTCCACGGCGATGGTGTTACTGGGCTTCACGTTTTTCACCGCAACCATGTTTGCCGGCGGCAAGCTCGGCGTGGCGTTCAGTTTCGGCGAGATGATGGCGGTGATCATCGTCGGTAATCTGCTGCTGGGTTTGTACGCGGCAGGCCTGGGTTACATCGCTTTCAAGAGCGGCCTCAATTCGGTGTTGATGGGCCGTTTCTGCTTCGGCGAAGTCGGCAGCAAGCTCAGCGACCTGATCCTCGGTTTCACCCAGATCGGCTGGTACGCCTGGGGCACGGCGACGGCTGCCGTCGTGATCGGTAAATATTTCAATCTCGACGAAAGTACGGTGCTCGGCCTGATGGTGCTGTTCGGTCTGCTGTTCTGCGCCACAGCCTACGTCGGTTATCGCGGACTGGAGATCCTCTCGTACATCGCGGTGCCGGCAATGATGTTGCTGCTGATGCTGTCGATGTGGGTGGCGACGGTGAAAGTCGGAGGATTCGAGGGTTTGCTCAGCGTTGTGCCAAGCGGTTCGCTGGACTGGTCGACGGCCATTACGCTGGTATTCGGCACCTTCGTCAGCGGCGCAACGCAGGCGACCAACTGGACACGCTTCTCGCGTTCGGCCCGGGTGGCGGTGCTGGCCAGCCTGATCGGTTTCTTCATCGGCAACGGCCTGATGGTATTGATCGGCGCTTACGGCGCCATCGTTTACCAACAACCCGACGTGGTTGAAGTGCTGCTGTTGCAAGGTTTCGCCATGGCGGCGATGGCCATGCTGTTGCTGAACATCTGGAGCACCCAGGACAACACCATCTACAACTTCGCCGTCGCCGGTTGCAACCTGCTGCGCACCGGCCGGCGCAAAACCGTGACCCTCGCCGGCGCAGTGATTGGCACCCTCCTCGCGCTGCTGGGCATGTACGACATGCTGGTGCCGTATCTGATTCTGCTCGGCACGGTGATTCCACCGATTGGCGGGGTGATCATGGCGGACTTTTTCTTCCGTTGGCGCGGGCACTATCCGCGTCTGGCCGACGCACGGTTGCCGGCGTTCAACTGGCCGGGCCTCGGGGCCTATGCGGTCGGCACTGTCGCCGCGTTCAGCTCGCCTTGGGTCGCGCCACTGGTAGGGATCGCCGCTGCCGCGCTAACGTATGTCATCGTCACCGGCGTGCTCGGCGCTCGCAGCGCGAGCGCGCCACTACAAGACCTATAAAAAGGATTCGCCTGATGCACATCATCAACGCCCGTTTGCGCAACCAGGAAGGTTTGCACGAATTACACCTCGAAGACGGCCTGATCCGCAGCATCGCCCGGCAGACCGAAGCGCCCACTCTCGGCCCGGATGACCTCGACGCCGGCGGCAATCTGGTGGTGCCGCCCTTTGTCGAACCGCACATTCACCTCGACGCCACGCTGACCGCTGGTGAGCCACGCTGGAACATGAGTGGCACGCTGTTCGAAGGCATCGAGTGCTGGGGCGAGCGCAAAGTCACCATCACCGAAGAAGACACCAAGACCCGCGCCAAGAAAACCATTCAAGCCCTGGCCGCGCACGGCATCCAGCACGTGCGCACCCACGTCGACGTCACCGACCCGCAACTTACCGCGCTCAAAGCCATGCTCGAAGTGCGCGAGGAGAGCCATCACCTCATCGACCTGCAAATCGTCGCGTTTCCGCAGGAAGGCATCGAGTCGTTCCGCAACGGTCGCGAGTTGATGGAAGAGTCGATTCGCATGGGCGCGGACGTGGTTGGCGGCATTCCGCATTTCGAGTACACCCGCGATCAAGGTGTGAGTTCGGTGAAGTTCCTGATGGACCTGGCCGAGCGCACCGGTTGCCTGGTCGACGTGCATTGCGACGAAACCGACGACCCGCATTCACGCTTTCTTGAAGTCCTCGCCGAAGAAGCACGCAGCCGCGACATGGGCGCCCTCGTCACCGCCAGCCACACCACGGCGATGGGTTCTTACGACAACGCTTATTGCGCCAAACTGTTCCGTCTGCTCGGCCACTCCGGGATCAGTTTTGTCTCCTGCCCCACCGAGAGCATTCACCTGCAAGGGCGTTTCGACAACTTCCCGAAACGCCGGGGCGTGACCCGTGTGAATGAATTGCTCGAAGCCGGCATGAACGTCTGTTTCGGCCAGGATTCCATCGTCGACCCGTGGTATCCGCTGGGCAACGGCAACATCCTGCGCGTGCTTGAGGCCGGGCTGCACATCTGCCACATGCTCGGTTACCGCAACCTGCAAAGTGCGCTGGACCTGGTCACGGATAACAGCGCCAAAGCCATGCACCTGGGTGAGCGTTATGGCCTGGAACAGGGGCGTCCGGCGAATCTGCTGATTCTCTCGGCGGACAGTGATTACGAGGTGATCCGCAGTCAGGGCTTGCCGTTGTACTCGATTCGCGGCGGCAAGGTGTTGATGAAGCGGCAGATGCCGGTGGTGGAGTTCAGTGGTGAACTGAGCTGAGCTGAGATCTGCGGCGGGGCTGATGGCCCCATCGCTGGCAAGCCAGCTCCCACAAGGATCTGTGGCGCACCGTAGATCCAATGTAGGAGTGAGCCAGCTCGCGATAGCGCACTGGCATTCAATAAAGATGTTGTCTGATCTACCGCT
>NZ_AKJR01000098.1:0-19724 GCF_000282235.1 Pseudomonas sp. GM24
CGATCGCGGCCCGAGCGTTGCGCAGTTCCTACATTTGAAATGCGTTCCCCTGTAGGAGCTGCCGAAGGCTGCGATCTTTTAGGGCATCACCCTTTTCCGTTATTACTCGGACTTGCCCACATCTGCTGTGCACCCGACTGTGGATAACCTGAGTACATTCCGCTGTAACCCTTCTGTCACGTGGCTTTGCGCGGTTTGTTCACTTTTCGTTCAATTCACCCGACGAACTGAAAATTTCAAACAGAAACAGTCAGTTAGCGCGGTTTATCACCATTAGAAGAAAGCACCGCAGTGCTTATGCCCGGGTTTGCAGCTTGCGCACAATAACTGTGGAACAAGCTGTGGATAACCCGTTCATGGCTGGCGCAGTCGCAGGTGCTGCCTAGTCCACAGGGATTTGCTCGTTTTTTGATCAGTTGCCGACGGGCAAAACTGGAGCCCGATCAACGGCTTTGCTCTGAATTGGTGCCGTGAGCCCAGCCAATTTTGCAGGCAATGCTCTGCTTCAGGCACTCGCACACGCGGCCCGCTCGCGTTCCTGACTCAATGGCCAGGAAATTGCTTTATCCACAGGCACAACTCCAAGCAAGTCGAGCCTGCCATGCCAATCGCCCCTCTTACTTCGCGCCTGCAATTGCGCCATATCAGCAAACGCTACCCCGGTTGTCTGGCCAATGACGCCATCGACCTGAGCATCGCGCCGGGGGAAATCCATGCCCTGCTCGGTGAAAACGGCGCGGGCAAAAGTACCTTGATGAAAATTATCTACGGCGTCACCCAGGCCGATGCCGGCGAGATGCTCTGGCAAGGTCAGCCGGTGAATATCCGCAACCCGGCACAGGCGCGGCAGTTGGGCATCGGCATGGTGTTCCAGCATTTTTCGCTGTTCGAAACCCTCAGCGTGGCGCAGAACATTGCCTTGGCAATGGGCGCTGCGGCCGGCACACCGAAACAACTGGAACCGAAAATTCGTGAAGTGTCGCGCCGTTATGGCATGGCGCTGGAACCGGAAAGACTTGTCCACAGCCTGTCGATCGGCGAGCGGCAACGAGTGGAGATTATTCGCTGCCTGATGCAGGACATTCGTCTGCTGATCCTCGATGAGCCGACTTCGGTACTGACACCGCAGGAGGCCGACGAGTTGTTCATCACCCTGCGCCGCCTCGCTGCCGAAGGCTGCAGCATTCTGTTTATCAGCCACAAGCTTGGTGAAGTGCGCGCGTTGTGTCATAGCGCAACGGTTCTGCGCGGCGGGCGTGTCGCCGGACATTGCGTGCCTGCCGAATGTTCGGATCAACAGTTGGCGCAGATGATGGTGGGCGAAGCGGCGGCGTTGATTGGCGATTATCCGAAGGTCAGCGGCGGCGCGGCGTTTTTGCGGGTGAGCGGATTGAGTTGGCACAACCCGGATCCGTTTGGCTGCTCGCTGAAAGACATCGACCTGGAAGTGCGCAGCGGTGAAATCGTCGGCATCGCCGGGGTCGCCGGTAATGGTCAGGATGAGTTGCTCGCCCTGCTCAGTGGCGAGCAAACCCTGCCCCGCGCCGAAACTGCGACCATTCGATTTGCCGAGCAAAACGTCGCCGATTTACGCCCGGATTCACGGCGCAAACTGGGTTTGGCATTCGTGCCTGCCGAGCGTCTCGGCCACGGCGCAGTACCGGAATTGAGTCTGGCCGATAACGCTCTGCTTACCGCGTTCCAACAAGGCTTGGTCAGCCACGGTTTGATCGAACGCGGCAAAGTCGAAGCCCTCGCCCGACAGATCATTCAGCGCTTCGGCGTAAAAACCCCGGACACGCAAACCGCTGCGCGCAGCCTGTCCGGCGGCAACCTGCAGAAATTCATCCTCGGCCGGGAAATCCTCCAGCAACCGAAACTGCTGATCGCTGCGCACCCGACCTGGGGCGTCGACGTCGGCGCCGCCGCGACCATCCACCGCGCATTGATCGCTTTGCGCGATGCCGGCGCGGCGATTCTGGTGATTTCCGAAGACCTCGACGAACTGTTCCAGATCAGCGACCGCCTCGGCGCGTTGTGCGGTGGACGTTTGTCGGCGTTGCACAACACCATCGATACCCAACTCAGCGACGTCGGCGGCTGGATGGCCGGTCAGTTCGACCACGCCCCTTCAGCCGCCACGGTTTAACGGAGTTTCAAACATGCTGCTTTCCCTCGAACCCCGTGGCCAGCAATCGCGCCTGATGCTGTGGTGCTCGCCATTACTGGCGGCGGCGCTGACGCTCGGCTGCGGCTCGCTGCTGTTTATCGCCCTCGGCCACGACCCGCTGCAAACCTTGCACACGCTGCTGATCGCACCGGTCAGCGATTTGTATGGCGTCTCCGAATTGCTGGTCAAAGCGCTGCCGATTCTGCTTTGCGCACTGGGGTTGGCCGTGGCGTACCAGGCGCGAATCTGGAACATCGGCGCCGAAGGCCAATTGCTCCTCGGCGCGCTCGCCGGCAGTGCCTTGGCGGTGAACATCATCGGCATGCAAAGTCGTTGGGCGCTGGTATTTATTCTGCTCACCGGCACCGTCGCTGGTGCGGCGTGGGCCGGGCTGACCGCGTGGTTGCGCACGCGCTTCAATGCCAACGAAATCCTCACCAGCATCATGCTCAATTACATCGCGCTGAACTTGCTGCTGTTCTGCGTGCACGGGCCGCTGAAGGATCCGGCCGGCTTCAACTTTCCCGAGTCGGCGATGTTCGGCGACGCCAGCCGTTTGCCGTTGTTGATGGAGGATGGTCGCGTGCATGCCGGGGTGTATTTCGCCTTGCTCGCACTGGTCGCGGTGTGGGTGTTGTTACAGAAAAGCTTTGTCGGTTTTCAGATCAAAGTGCTTGGGTTGGACAAGCGTGCCGCAGGGTTTGTCGGCTTTCGCGAGAAGCGGTTGATCTGGCTGGCGCTGTTGATCAGTGGCGGCTTGGCCGGGCTTGCGGGTGTCTGCGAAGTCACCGGGCCGATTGGCCAGTTGGTGCCGCAGGTGTCCCCGGGTTACGGCTATGCGGCAATCACCGTGGCTTTTCTTGGGCGCCTGAATCCGATCGGGATTCTGTTTTCCAGCCTGTTGATGGCACTGCTGTACATCGGTGGCGAGAGTGCGCAGATGAGCCTGAATCTGCCGCAAGCGATCACCCAGTTATTCCAGGGAATGATGCTGTTTTTCCTGCTCGCCAGTGACGTGCTGATCCTCTATCGGCCACGCCTGAATCTGCGCTGGGTGAAGCGCACTTCGACCACCGCCGTAACTGCCGGAGCGCTGTGATGGATATCGATCTGTTGAGCAATATTTTCTACGCCATGGTGCGTTGCGGCACACCGCTGTTGCTGGTGGCGCTGGGGGAACTGATCTGCGAGAAGAGCGGCGTGCTCAATCTTGGGCAGGAAGGGATGATGTTGTTTGGCGCAGTGATCGGTTTTATCGTCGCGCTGAACAGCGGCAACCTGTGGCTTGGCGTGTTGCTGGCGATGCTCGCTGGGATGTTGCTGTCGTCGCTGTTTGCCTTGGTGGCGCTGGTGTTCAACGCCAATCAGGTGGCGACCGGTTTGGCCCTGACGATTTTTGGTGTCGGGCTGTCGACCTTTGTCGGCGCGGCCTGGGTGGGTAAACCGCTGGCAGGGTTTGAGCCGTTGGCGATTCCTTATCTGAGTGAGATTCCGCTGATCGGGCGGATGCTGTTTGCTCAGGACTTGCTGGTGTATCTGTCGTTCGCGCTGTTTGCGCTGGTGGCGTGGGTGATCATCAAAAGCCGTGTCGGGTTGATCATTCAGGCCGTAGGAGAGAGTCCGGATGCGGCCAGTGCGATGGGTTTGCCAGTGTTGACCGTGCGCACGTTGGCGGTGCTGTTTGGCGGAGCGATGGCCGGGTTGGCCGGGGCCTATCTGTCGCTGGCGTACACGCCGATGTGGGCGGAGAACATGACCGCCGGGCGTGGCTGGATCGCGTTGGCGCTGGTGGTGTTTGCCAGTTGGCGGGTGTGGCGGTTGTTGCTCGGGGCGTATCTGTTTGGCCTCGCCAGCATCCTGCATTTGGTGGCGCAGGGATTGGGGCTGGCGATTCCGTCGAGTTTGCTGGCGATGCTGCCGTATGTGGCGACGATTGTGGTGTTGGTGCTGTTGTCACGCGATGCACTGCGTACGCGGTTGTATGCGCCGGTTTCGCTTGGGCAGCCTTGGCAGTCAGGGCATTGATGTAGTGATTTCAATGGCCCTATCGCTGGCAAGCCAGCTCCCACAGGTTCAGTGCTGATCACAAATTTTGCGCACTACTCGGACACTGTGGGAGCTGGCTTGCCAGCGATGAGGCCCTCACAGGCAACACCTGAGCAACGCCCCACGCCAGTTCGAAGACCAGAAAAACCAGCAAAATCGAACTGGCGCCGTGGAGCAAGGCATACGCCTGCCAAGCCGCAAACAGAAACCGCGCCACCGCGTCATAGCGTCCATAAAGCGCTTGCGGATCACGAATCCGCAGCACCGCCCACACGCACACCACCGAGCCCAGCAGATTCGCCATCAACAGGTGCACAGGCTCAAACGCCGGCAGTTCACCGGGCAAATTCAGCGCGGTCAAAAACCCATGCAAAGCGGCAAAACTCCACGGCGTGGCAAACGCCGCCGTGACGAACAGGTCATACCAGGCACTGCCGCGCACCACGTTGCGATATTGCGTTGAAGTCCACATCATCCATGCTCCAGAAATTTGAGGAGCAACCACGGTAAAGCCTGGAGTATGCTCCAGGGTCAATAGCCCTTTTGAGAGCCCGCATGCGCATCGGTGAATTAGCCCAGGCCAGTGCCGTCAGCCGTGACACCCTGCGCTTCTACGAGCAGCGCGGGTTGATTGCGGCGCAGCGCAGCGCCAACGGTTATCGCGACTATCCGCCGGAGATGGTGCAACTGGTGCTCTATATCAAAACGGCGCAACGCCTGGGATTTACCCTCGGCGAGATCGGCAACAGCGTCGCCGCGTTGTGGAATGCCCCCAATCCTGACAACGCCGTGGCGCAGTTGCTGCGCGACAAACTGCAACTGATCGAAACCCGCATGTGCGAACTCGACGCGCTGCGTCAGGAGTTGCAACTTCGCCTCGGTCAGGCCTGTCCATTGAATCCATGATCCTCATTCATCAAGGAAGCCCATCATGTCTGCAAAAAACGCACTGATCATCGGCGCCTCCCGGGGCCTTGGCCTCGGTCTGGTGAAAACCCTGCTGGCCGACGGCTGGCAAGTCACCGCCACCGTGCGCAATCCGCAAAACGCCGAGGCGCTGCAAGCGCTGGGCAAAGTGCGGATCGAGAAGCTCGACATGGACGATCAGCAAGCGGTGATCGCTCTGAGTCAGCAGCTCAAAGGCGAAACCTTCGACCTGCTGTTCGTCAACGCCGGGGTCAAAGGCCCGGCCGATCAGACCCCGGGCGGCGCGACTCTGGCTGAAGTCGGTCAGCTGTTTTTCACCAACGCGGTGGCGCCGATCAATCTGGCGCAACGGTTTGTCGGGCAGATTCGTGACGGCAGCGGTGTGCTGGCGTTCATGAGTTCCGGGCTGGGCAGTGTGACGGTGCCGGACGCGCCGGAACTGGCGTTGTACAAGGCCAGCAAGGCTGCGCTGAACTCGATGACCAACAGTTTTGTCACGCAATTGGGCGAGCAGAAAATGACCGTGTTGTCGCTGCATCCGGGTTGGGTGAAGACCGATATGGGCGGCGAAGGGGCTGACCTTGATGTGGAAACCAGCACACGTGGATTGATTGATCAGGTGAATGCGTACACCGGCAAGGGCGGACATCACTTCATCAATTACAAGGGCGAAACGATTCCCTGGTAATTGATGATCCCCTGTAGGAGCTGCCGAAGGCTGCGATCTTTTGATTTTTTTAAGATCAAAAGATCGCAGCCTTCGGCAGCTCCTACAGGGGTTGTGTATTTTGGTGATGTTGTCCTGTCGGGTTGGGCTTGCCCGGCGTGGCAATTTGTTTGAAACTGCGCACCTCGTCCCCCGCGGCGACCCTGGATCAGCAGACAGGGCATCACTGAGCTGGCAACCCTGAACCCCATTTTCAGAGGAGCCGGCAACATGCCCGCGACCCGTACCTGGTTAAAAAATCCCCTCGCCATTTTCACTTCTAACGAGCTCGATGCCCGTGGCGGTCTTGTCGTGCAAGACGGTGTCATCGTCGAAGTCCTCGCCGCTGGCCAACAGCCGTCGGCGCCGTGCAATGCAGTGTTCGATGCCCGCGAGCATGTGATCCTGCCGGGCCTGATCAACACCCACCATCACTTCTATCAAACCCTCACCCGCGCCTGGGCGCCGGTGGTCAATCAGCCGTTGTTCCCATGGCTGAAAACCCTGTACCCGGTGTGGGCGCGCCTGACGCCTGAGAAACTCGCCCTCGCCAGCAAAGTCGCTTTGGCCGAGCTGCTGTTGTCGGGTTGCACCACTGCGGCCGACCACCACTACCTGTTCCCGGATGGCCTGGAAAACGCTATCGACGTGCAAGTCGAAAGCGTGCGGGAGCTGGGCATGCGCGCCATGCTCACTCGCGGCTCGATGAGCCTCGGCGAGAAGGACGGCGGTCTGCCGCCGCAGCAAACCGTGCAGGAAGGCCAGGTGATTCTCGACGACAGTCAGCGCCTGATTCACGAGTACCACGAACGTGGCGACGGCGCGCAGATCCAGATCGCCCTGGCGCCGTGCTCGCCGTTCTCGGTGACCCCGGAAATCATGTCGGCCAGCGCCGAACTGGCGAACAAGCTCGACGTGCGTCTGCACACGCACTTGGCGGAAACCCTCGACGAAGAGGATTTCTGCCTGCAGCGTTTCGGCCTGCGCACCGTCGATTATCTCGACAGCGTCGGCTGGCTCGGCCCGCGCACTTGGCTGGCCCACGGGATCCACTTCAACCCGGACGAAATCACTCGACTCGGCGAGGCGGGCACCGGTATTTGCCATTGCCCGAGCTCGAACATGCGTCTGGCTTCCGGCATCTGCCCGAGTATCGATCTGACTGACGCGGGTGCGTTGTTTGGTCTGGGCGTGGATGGGTCGGCGTCCAACGATGCGTCGAACATGATTCTCGAAGCGCGTCAGGCGCTGTACATCCAGCGTCTGCGTTACGGCGCCGAGAAGATCACCCCGGAACGCGTACTGGGCTGGGCGACCAAGGGTTCGGCGAGCTTGTTGGGCCGTACCGATATCGGTGAGATTGCCGTGGGCAAGCAGGCGGATCTGGCGTTGTTCAAGCTTGATGAGCTGCGCTTCTCGGGCAGCCATGATCCGATTTCCGCGTTGCTGTTGTGCGGCGCGGATCGTGCGGATCGGGTGATGATTGGTGGCAAGTGGCGTGTGGTCGATGGGCAGGTTGAAGGGCTTGATCTGAAAGGCCTGATCGCCGATCACAGCCAGGCGGCTCGGCAGCTGATCGCAGGTACCTGATCCCCCTCCCCATCTGATCGTTCCCACGCTCTGCGTGGGAATGCATCTCGGGACGCTCCGCGTCCCAGCGGCGGACGCAGAGCGTCCATGGCGGCATTCCCACGCGGAGCGTGGGAATGCATCTCGGGACGCTCCGCGTCCCAGCGGCGGACGCAGAGCGTCCATGGCGGCATTCCCACGCGGAGCGTGGGAACGATCAATCATCAGAGACCGAGCAGGGACAGCATGATGAAGGTCGCGAACAGCACGAAGTGCGTCATGCCTTCGATGGCATTTGTTTCGCCGTCATTCAAGTTGATCGCACTAACGATCAGCGTGATGAAGATCATCACCGTCTGCACCGGCGTCATCGCCATCTGAAACGGCTGGCCGGTGTACAGGGCCATCGCCTCCATCACCGGCACCGTCAGAATCACCGTCGACAGTGACGCGCCCATCGCAATGTTCACCACCGACTGCATGCGGTTGGCCAACGCTGCACGCAACGCGGTCAAAATCTCCGGCGCCGCGGAAATCGCCGCCACCAGAATCGCCGTGATCACCGGCGGTGCACCCGTGCCTTCCAGGCCCAGATCGAGGGTCTTCGACATTACCTCGGCGAGGGCGCCGATCACCACAATGCCAAACACCAGAATGCCGATCGACAGACCGATGCTCGGTGCTTTCGCCTGCGCGTCCTGCGGTTCTTTCTTACGGCGTTTGTCGGGGTAGCTGTAGCTGAAAAAGTAACTGTGCGGGCCGACCTGCATGCGCAGAAACAACGCGTAAAGCACGACCATCGCGCCGATGGTGAACGCTGAATAAATCTTCCAGTTGGCCTCGGGAATGAACTCCGGCACCACCATCGACACGCCCATGGCGGTGAGGATCATCACGCTGTAGCTGCGCGCGGAATCGTCGTTGTAAGACTGCTCGCCGTGCTTGATCCCGCCCATCAGCGCAGCGAGGCCGAGGATGCCGTTGATATCGAGCATCACTGCCGAATAGATCGTGTCGCGCACCAACGTGGGCGACGCTTCGTTGCTCATCATGATTGCCAGAATAACCACTTCGACCAGCACGGCCGCAAGTGTGAGGATCATCGTGCCGTAAGGGTCGCCGACTTTTTCCGCGAGCAATTCGGCGTGATGGGCGACGCGCATCGAGGCGGCGACGATGAAGGCGATCAGCACCAGACCGGCAGTCAGCGCGACGATCTGGCCGCTGTGCAGCATCCAGTGTTCCAACGGATAGGCAACGCACGCGGCGATAACTGCCAGCAGGAGAAAGCTTTCTTGCTTGAGGAGGGTGAGCATGGCGGGCCTTTTGCCGAAGAGAGCGAATGAGCTACTGACTGCGGAGCGGCGCTAACGTTTCGTTACACCTTAGCGCACCAAGCGATGGCGTGAACTCGCGGACTTGCACTGCGTTGGTCCTGGCGCTGAAAAGATCGCAGCCTTCGGCAGCTCCTACAGGTTGCGCATTCCCATGTAGGAGCTGCCGAAGGCTGCGATCTTTTTTGTTTGTTGTCCTGTTGGTCAGCAATTTGCATTGGCCCTGACCACACACAACAAAACGGAGCTCCAATTCATGCAAATACGTCCGCTGCACAAACTGCTGTGCGCCGCCCTCGGTCTGGGGATCAGCCTGAGCGCCAGCGCTGCCGATCCGCTGAAGGTCGGTTTCGTCTACATCGGCCCGATCGGTGACCACGGCTGGACGTATCAGCATGAACAGGGGCGCAAGGCACTCGCGGAGAAATTCGGCAATCAGATCACCACCAACTACGTCGAGAACGTCGCCGAAGGTGCCGACGCCGAACGGGTGATCCGCAACATGGCCAAGGACAAGTACGACCTGATCTTCACCACCTCTTTCGGCTACATGAACCCCACTGTCAAAGTCGCCAAGCAGTTTCCCAAGGTGACCTTCGAACACGCCACCGGCTACAAACAGGACAAGAACCTCGGCACCTATCTGGCGCGCACTTACGAAGGTCGCTACGTCGGCGGCTTCCTCGCAGCGAAGATGACCAAGACCAAAAAGATCGGTTACGTCGCCTCGTTCCCGATCCCCGAGGTGATCCGCGACATCAACGCGATTCAACTGGCCCTGAACAAGTACAACCCGGGCACCGAGATCAAAGTGGTGTGGGTCAACTCGTGGTTCGACCCGGGCAAGGAGGCCGACGCGGCCAACGCGCTGATCGATCAGGGCGTCGACGTGGTGTTCCAGCACACCGACAGCCCGGCGCCGATTCAGGCGGCTGAGCGTCGTGGCGTGTACGCGGTGGGTTATGCCTCGGACATGGCGCACTTCGGGCCAAAAGCGGTGCTGACCTCGATCGTCAACGACTGGGCGCCGCACTATATTCAGGCGACGCAAAGCGTGATCGACCACACCTGGAAATCCCAGGACTACTGGGGCGGGCTGAAGGAAGGCACGGTTGAACTGCCGATCAGTGACTTGGTGCCAGCGCCGGTGAAAGCCGAGGCCGAGCAACTCATTGCCGACATCAAGAGCGGTGCGTTGCAGCCGTTTACCGGGCCGATCAAGGATCAGGCCGGCGTGGAGAAAATCCCCGCAGGCGTGAGCGCGACGAATGCGGAGCTGGCGTCGATGAACTATTACGTTGAAGGCATGAAGGCTGAGATGCCGAAGTAATTTCAGTCATACCACCATCCCTTGTAGGAGTGAGCCTGCTCGCGATAGCGGTGGGTCATTCAGCAGAAGTGTCGCCTGATACACCGCTATCGCGAGCAGGCTCACTCCTACATTTGATCTTCAGCGCTCTCAAGGATTGTGTATGGATCAGCTTCCGATCATCGATATCAGCCCGCTCTACAGCGACGATGAAAACGCCTGGCCCGCCGTGGCCGGGCAAATCGACCACGCCTGCCGCGAGTGGGGCTTTTTCTACATCAAGGGTCACCCGATTTCGGCGCAACGCATCGACGCGGTGCTCGATCAGACTCAGCGTTTTTTTGCTCTGCCCGCAGCGGAAAAACTCAAGATCGACATCACCCAGACCCGCCACCATCGCGGCTACGGTGCGATCGCCACCGAGCAACTCGACCCGAGCAAACCCAGCGACCTCAAAGAAACCTTCGACATGGGCCTGCACCTGCCGGCCAACCATCCCGACGTACTCGCCGGAAAACCGTTGCGCGGGCCGAACCGTCATCCGGCGCAAACCGGCTGGGCCGAGTTGATGGAACAGCATTACCTCGACATGCAGGCTCTCGCCCAAACCCTGCTGCGGGCAATGACTCTCGCGCTGGGCATCGAGCGCGACTTCTTCGACAGCCGTTTCAACGACCCCGTCAGCGTCCTGCGCATGATCCATTACCCGCCGCGCCACACCGCCAGCTCCGCCGAGCAGCAAGGCGCCGGCGCGCACACCGATTACGGCTGCGTCACCCTGCTCTATCAGGACAGCGCCGGTGGCTTGCAAGTGAAGAATGTCAAAGGCGAATGGATCGACGCGCCACCGATTGAGGGCACTTTCGTGGTCAACCTCGGCGACATGATGGCGCGCTGGAGCAACGACCGTTATCGCTCGACGCCGCACCGCGTCATCAGTCCGCTCGGGGTCGATCGCTATTCGATGCCGTTCTTCGCCGAGCCGCACCCGGACACGCGCATCGAATGCCTGTCCGGTTGTCAGGACGCACAACACCCAGCGAAGTATCCGACCACCACCTGCGCCGAATTCCTGCTCTCGCGCTTCGCCGATACCTACGCTTATCGCCGTGAGCAGGAAGCCGTTTGATGGATCGCTTGGTCAGGTTTTGCCAATTGTTTCGGCGAGCATCTGTAGAATGCCGCCATTGCACCTGATGAGAAAAGAATATGTACGACTGGCTCAACGCCTTGCCCAAGGCTGAACTGCACCTGCACCTGGAAGGCTCGCTGGAGCCCGAGCTGCTGTTCGCCCTGGCCGAACGCAACAAGATCGCCCTGCCGTGGAACGACGTGGAAACCCTGCGCAAGGCTTACGCCTTCAACAACCTGCAGGAATTCCTCGACCTGTATTACCAAGGTGCCGACGTATTGCGCACCTCGCAGGACTTCTACGACCTGACCTGGGCCTACCTGCTGCGCTGCAAAGCACAGAACGTCATTCACACTGAACCGTTCTTCGACCCGCAGACCCACACCGACCGGGGCATCCCGTTCGAAGTGGTGCTCAACGGCATCGCCGCGGCACTCAAGGATGGCGAGCAACAACTGGGCATCACCAGCGGTTTGATCCTCAGTTTCCTGCGCCACCTCAGCGAAGAACAAGCCGAGAAAACTCTCGATCAAGCGCTGCCGTTCCGTGATGCGTTTGTCGCGGTCGGCCTCGACAGCTCCGAGATGGGCCACCCGCCGAGCAAGTTCCAGCGCGTGTTCGACCGTGCCCGCCACGAAGGCTTCCTGACCGTCGCCCACGCTGGCGAAGAAGGCCCGCCGGAGTACATCTGGGAGGCCATCGACCTGCTGAAAATCCAGCGTATCGACCATGGCGTACGCGCCATCGAAGACGAGCGCCTGATGCAGCGGATCATCGACGAGCAGATCCCGCTGACCGTGTGCCCGCTGTCGAATACCAAGCTTTGCGTGTTCGATCACATGTCGCAGCACAACATCCTCGACATGCTCGAGCGTGGCGTGAAGGTCACGGTGAACTCCGATGACCCGGCGTACTTTGGTGGTTATGTGACCGAGAACTTCTACGCGCTGCATGAGCATTTGGGCATGACCCAGGATCAGGCCAAACGCCTGGCGCAGAACAGCCTGGATGCGCGACTGGTAAAGCCATAAGCAACACCGCAAAACCTTTGTAGGCCTTCGCCTGCTCGCGATAGCAGGGTGTCAGCTAAAAAATCTATATCTGACACTCCGCTATCGCGAGCAGGCGAAGGCCTACATTGGATCGGTGTTAGCCGATAGATTGGGTTTCAGTCAGCTCCTCCAGGGTTTTCCCGCGCGTCTCCATCCCGAACAGCCACACCACCCCCGCCGCTATCGCAAAGCACGCCGCGCCCAGCGCAAACACCCCGCCCTGCCCGGTAATCGGGAACACCAGCCCGGTCACCAACGGCCCGAGCAGCGACCCCACGCGGCCAATTGCCGAGGCGAAGCCCGAACCGGTTGCCCGTGCCGACGTCGGATACAACTCCGGCGTGTAGGTGTAGAGCACCGCCCACATACCGAACAGGAAAAACTGCATCAACAGCCCGGTGCTGATCAGCAGCGCAACGTTGCCGCCAAACACCGCGCTCTGCCCATACAGAAACGCCATCACCCCGCCGCCGAGCAACGTGACGATGCACACCGGTTTACGCCCCCAGCGCTCGACCAGCCACGCCGCCATCAGAAACCCGGGAATCCCGCCCAGGGAAATCAGCACCGTGTAATACACCGACTGCGTCACTGCGAAACCCGACTGTTGCAGCAGCGCACTGAGCCACGACGTCAGCCCGTAAAAGCCAAGCAGCGCAAAGAACCACAGACTCCAGATCATTGTGGTGCGCTGGCGATACTGCGGCGACCAGATCTGTTTGAGCGCCGAAAAGAAGTTGCCCGGCGGCGTCACAGTGCGCGGCAAACGAATCGGTTCCGGCAGCGCCGCACCGCCCAGCGAGTTGCGCACCCGCGCCTCGATGCCGTTCAACACCTTGTCCGCAGCGTCATCGCGCCCCGCCTGTTCCAGCCAGCGCGGTGACTCGGGAATGAAAAAGCGGATCGCCAGCACAAACACTGCCGGCACGGCCAACACCAGAAAGATGTCGCGCCAGCCAATCAGTGGCAGCAGAAAGTAGGACAGCACGCCAGCAGCGACGAAGCCGAGCGGCCAGAAGCCGTCCATCAACGCGATGTAACGACCGCGACGTTGCGCCGGAATCAGCTCGGACAACATCGACTGGGCGATGGGAAACTCCATGCCCATGCCGATCCCCAACAGGATGCGGAACAGTGTCAGCGTCTCGACCGTTTGCGCCGTCGAGCACAGATAACTGGCCACGCCCCACAGCACGATGCTCCACTGAAACACCGGTTTGCGCCCGAAGCGGTCGGCGAGCATGCCCGACAGCGACGCTCCCAGCACCATGCCGAAGAAGCTCGAACTGGCGAGCAGCCCCGCTTGCGCACTGCTCAGGCCGAACTCGGCTTTGATCGAGCCGAGCAGGAACGTCATCATCGCCAGGTCCATGGAGTCGAAGAAAAACGCCAGAGCAATAATGATGAAAATGATCCGGTGATAACCGCTTATTGGCAGTCGCTCCAAGCGTTCCGCCGCGCTGTAGCCGTGTGTGTCCATGCCGCCTCCCCCGATCCGAAATATCCCCGGATCGAGTGTGCGCGATAGCGCTCAGGCGTTGCTGCTGGATGCGACCTGTTCGCAGTCGTGGACGACGCCAGAAGTGCTGACGTCGAATGCGAGTGCTCTACAACGCCATTTCCAGTTCGGTTTCCTTGGCGAAGCGGTGCAGTTCCCGTTGGCCAGTGGCCGTCAATTGCAAGGCTCTGGAATCGTTGGGCAGGGTCAGCCAACCGGACTGCATGAACAACTGCAGCAACGCGGCACCCAGTGAGCCTCCCATGTGCGGACGACGCTCGCTCCAGTCCGGACAGGCACACGCCACTTGTACGTTGCGATGGGCCAACGCTTGAATGAACACACCGCGCCCAGCCAACAATTTCGCCCCCTTGTGGGTCACCACGACGCGTTGCTCAAGCTGTTCGATCCAACCGGCATCAAGCAGCCGCTGATACAGATCCGCCGCCAGCGTACCGCCCAGATGGTCATCGCAAAAACGCGCACGCAACAGTGAGGACGGCGCGGTCTGCGGTTTGGCCATGGGGGTGGTGCGTTTGAATACCTCGGGAATGTCCCTTGGAGCACTGGCAATGGTAGCGCTGGCCAACGCTTCTATTGCAGCGCCGACCTCCGGTGCCGAGAGACGGAAAAACCGTTTGCGACCGCGGACTTCGACCTTCAACAGACCACCCGTGGAAAGCCGCGCCAAGTGCGCGCTGGCCGACGACGGCGACAGCCCTGCCAGTAGCGCAAGCTCCTCGGTTTGCCGGGCCGAGCCATCCATCAACGCCCACATCATCGCGCTGCGCTTGGGGTCGGCCAGCAACGTGGCGATCTGGCTGATGCAAGGTGCATGTTCCATGTGTTCACTCCCTGTTGAATCGTATCGTCTACTGCTCGGAGACATCTTGGCCGGTAATGAGTCATCGGCCAAGACGCGAAAATCGCCATGAACCGGGACAAGGCAGGCCAGTGACGCAACCTGCTCCAGCACAGAACCCGCAGCAGTTGCGCGACCATCACTCGAATACTGGCGACGCGGTGCGAGGGTCTCCGGGCCGGGGTGTCGGTGCTGGCATGAGGCGGGCGCTAGTATAAGCGGGTTAGCTCCCGCGTCCCGCGCCGGGGCCTGCGCAGGTGGTGATTGTTCCTGACAGAAATTTCTCTATTTACCTGCGACTAATGATCAACTTCCGAAAAAGCGGGAAATTGACTACTCAAATCAGCGCATCGGCTGGCGAGCATTTCCCGCAGAAGGTTCACCGGCTTACTCAATTGAGCGCGATGGGCGCACAACAAATTCAGCGGTGCGCGCTCACACAACAACTCCGGCAGCAGCACTTTGAGACGCCCGGCGAGCACATCGGCGCCCACGTCCAGCCACGACTTGTAGGCAATTCCGGCGCCGGCCACCGCCCACAGGCGCACCACGTCGGCGTCATCGCTGAAACGGTCACCACTGACGGTCAGGCCGACTTCACGTTTGCCGTCATGAAAACTCCAATGGTCATGCACCCGACTGCCGAGCATGTACAGCAGGCAGTTGTGCTGGGCCAGTTGTTCGAGCTGGCGCGGTTCGCCGTGCCGGGCCAGATACGCCGGCGAGGCACACAGCACACGACGGTTATGCGGGGCGATGGGCAAGGCGACCAGGCTTGAGTCTTCCGGTTCGCCATAACGCAAGGCGATGTCTACCGGTTGGCGGAATAGGTCAGCAATGCGGTCGCCGAGCAGCAAACGCACGGTCAGCTTCGGGTGTTCGCGCTGGAACGCGTCGAGCCATGGCAGCAACAGATTGCGGCCGAAGTCCGAAGGTGCCGACAACTGCAAGACCCCACTGACCTGATCCTGGCCGCTGGCCAGCAAGCGCCGGCCTTCATCGAGATTGCTCAACGCCGCGCGGGCGTATTCGAGAAAGCCTTCACCTTCGGCCGTCAGACGCAAACTGCGGGTCGAACGCGCGAGCAACCGCGCGCCGAGTTGCTGTTCGATCCGTTTCAACGCCGCACTGGCCACGGCCGCAGACATGTCCATTACCCGCGCTGCCGCCGACAGACTGCCCAGATCCGCCGCCCGGACAAACAACTGCAAGTCATCGAAACGCAGCATGATCAGCCTCGATTATCAAAAAAATATTGAAAGAGACTGCTCTTTTAGCCGGTTTTATCTCGCAGAGAAATAGCCAATCATCACTCCATCGCATTCATCCCGCTTCTCTGGAGCCGAGCATGTCCCAGCCTTTCACCGCTATCGCCACCCTGATTGCCAAACCCGGTCAACAGGATCTTCTCGAACAGGGCTTGCGCGCCCTGGTTGAACCGAGCCGCGCCGAACACGGTTGCAGCCAGTACGACCTGCACCGCGACCTCACCGACCCGCAGGTGTTTTATGTGATCGAACACTGGGCCAGCGAAGCGATTCTTGAGGCGCACAACAACAGCGCGCACTTTCAGAACTTCCAGGCCACTGCCGGCCACACCATCGAACACTTCCAGCTCAAGCGCCTTGGCGTGATTGCCTGATCTTCTTCTATTAACTGTACGGAGCCCTTCATGAAAGCCATTGCCTATTACGCTTCCCTGCCGATCAGCGACGCCAAATCCCTGCAAGACATCGAACTGCCAGAACCGGTCGCCGGCCCGCGCGACCTGCTGGTGGAAGTCAAAGCCATTTCGGTCAACCCGGTCGACACCAAAGTGCGGCAGAACGTGGCACCGGAAAACGCTGCAGCGAAAGTGCTGGGCTGGGACGTCGCCGGTGTGGTCAAGGCTGTCGGCAGCGAAGTGACGCTGTTCAAGGCTGGCGACAAGGTTTTCTACGCCGGCTCCATCGCCCGTGCCGGCGGCAACAGTGAACTGCACGTGGTCGATGAGCGCATCGTCGGCCATATGCCGAAATCTCTCGGGTTTGCCGAAGCTGCCGCACTGCCGCTGACCGCGATCACCGCATGGGAATTGCTGTTCGAACGCTTGCAAATCCGCGAAGGCAAAACCAACGAAGATCAGAGTTTGCTGATCGTTGGCGCGGCCGGCGGGGTTGGCTCAATCCTCACGCAATTGGCCAGGCAACTGACCGGCCTGAAAGTCATCGGCACCGCATCCCGTGAGCAAACCCGTGACTGGGTCAAACAACTGGGCGCCGACCTCGTCATCGATCACAGCCAGCCGCTGAGCGAAGAGCTCAAGCGCGCCGGGATCGACAGCGTGACCCACGTCGCCAGCCTGACCCAGACCGAACAGCACCTCGATCAACTGGTCGAAGCGCTGGCGCCGCAAGGCAAACTGGCACTGATCGACGATCCGAAGTCGCTGGACGTGAGCAAACTCAAGCGCAAGAGCCTGTCGCTGCACTGGGAGTTCATGTACACCCGCTCGCTGTTCGAGACGCCGGACATGATCGAACAGCACAAACTGCTTAACCGCGTGGCGCAGCTGATTGATGCCGGGACGTTGAAGACCACGGTGGGCGAGCACTTCGGCACGATCAACGCGGCGAACCTGCGTCGTGCTCATGAGCTGCTGGAAAGTGGCAAAGCCAAGGGGAAAATTGTTTTAGAAGGTTTCTAAAAAACCGCACAGCGCAGCCTTCGCCGAACCTAGAGCGGTCGGCGGGGCTGCGCTGTTTTTTGCCGTCAGTCCGATGCTTGACCGTTGTCACAATTGCGATCGTATTCAGGTCTACAATCGAAGCCTCTGCGATACATCTTTTACGCAAGGGAGGTCAGCAATGAAGATCCTGATAAAAGAAGTGGCAAAGTCTCAATGGCAGGTTCGCCTGGACCAACACGCCGTGACATTCCGCAGTGAAGCCGAAGCACTGGCCTTCACCCGCACCCTCGAAGCGCGACTGTGCGCGCCCCATCAGATTCCCGACCGCAGCCAGCAGCGCGCTGCCGGCTGAGGCTGTTTTATGCCTCGGCCTGAGCTTGCGCCAGTGCCCGGGCATTCTGCAGACGGCGGGTGAGCAGCGCCACGCACACCACCAGCAAACCGCACAGGCTGATAACAATCGCCATCGGCACGGCTGTGCCGTCGTGCAACACCCCCACCAGTGCCGAAGCGCCGGCGGCGACGCTGAATTGCATGCAGCCGAGCAGCGCCGAGGCACTGCCGGCGCGCGCACCCTGGCCGTTCATCGCGCAGGCAGCGGCGTTGGGGCTGATGCAGCCCAGGCTCGACACGCAGATGAACAGTGGAATCAGCAGCGGCCACAAGGACTCGGTATGCATTGCGCTGACCGCGAGCAGCGCCAGCCCGGCAGCGAAATACACCCACACTGCCCTCGACAGCAGGAACGCCGGGCCGCGTTTGGCCAACATCCGCGCATTGACCTGCGCCACCAGAATGAAGCCCGCCGCATTGGTACCGAACAGCCAGCCGAAATGTTCGGCCGGGACGCCATACAACTTGATGAAGATAAACGGCGAGCCGGCGATGTAGGCAAACATCCCGGCGATGGCGATGCCACCGGTCAGGGCATGACCGAGGTAAACCCGATCCTTGAGCAAGCGCCCGTACTGGCGCAGGGCGCCGGACAACGGCTGGCGCGGCATGTGCGCCGGCATACTTTCCGGCAGCCCCAGCGCCACGGCCAAACCGGCCAAGGCACTGAACCCGGTCAGCACAAGGAAGATCGACTGCCAGCCTGTGGTGTTGACCAGCAGACCGCCGAGCATCGGCGCCAGAATTGGCGCCAGGCCCATCACCAGCATCAATTGCGAGAAGACTTTCGCCGAACCCACCGCGTCGCACTTGTCGCTGACCACCGCCCGGGAAATCACCATCCCCGCACAACCGCCCAACGCCTGGACGAAACGTGCGCCGATCAGCCATTCCAGGTTCGGCGCATAAGCGCAGGCGAGCGATGCCAGGGTGAACAGCGTAAGCCCGACGAGTAACGGGATGCGTCGGCCGAAGCGATCCGCCACCGGCCCATAAGCCAGTTGGCCGATCGACAACCCGGCGAAATATGCCGCCAGCGTCATCTGCACGTGTTTCTCGTCGGTGCCGAACGCCAGCGCCATCGAGGGGAATGCGGGTAAATAGAAGTCGATGGCCAAGGGCCCGAAGGCGGTCAAGGCACCGAGAATCAGAATGGTACGGAAGTTCATCAGGCATCCAGGTTGCAAGTCGGCAGCCCGACAGTCTAGCCGCGCCCGGACGCCTTGAACATTCCGATAGCTCGCTAACGATCAATTTCAGACGAGCTTCACCTCATATCCCTCTTCGCGAATCGCTTCGATGACCTGATCAGCACTCATGGCGCTTTCGACGCCGACCTCTTTCGCCGCCAGATCGACCCGCACGCTGGCCGCCGGATCCTTGGCCTGCACGGCGTTGGTGATGGCTTTGACGCAGTGACCGCAGGACATGCCTTGAACGTTGAACACTTGCATGGAATGACTCCTTTGAGTGAGGTTGCCGCCACTTTCGAGCTTGCCACGATGGCAAGGTCAAGTTCTTCAATAAACTGCCGGGCTGGCAATCGGCGCCGCGCTCGGCCAAGCTGCGTACATCAATGACTCGATTCAGGAGATTCAGCCATGCGCTGGTCAGCTTTCAGCCTGTTTGGCTTTCTCGGCCTTTTTGCCGCCGTCCCTCAGGTGCAAGCCGCCGGCGAGGACTATGCGGTGCTGATCATTTCCCGCGAGCGTCTGGAAGTGTCGACCTCGTGTGAGATCGGCGTGTACATCCAGGATCAGCTCTCGGCGCGGTTGCTGCAGGAGCAAAGCATTTCCTTCAACCTGCCGCCAGGCACCGTCTCGCTGCGCTTGAAGTTGCTGCCGGGACAAGTCGCCGGTTGCAATCCGGGGATGCTCGCGCCGGGGTCGCAGGAGATCAAATTGCATGCCGGTGATGTGCTGAAGTATCGGTTGGCGATGAATTCCGAAGGCGTCTACTTGAAGCCTGCGGCTCTCGAATACTGAGTCGCTAGCCAAAAGATCGCAGCCTTCGGCAGCTCCTACAGGGATTGCATTCCAATGTAGGAGCTGCCGAAGG
>NZ_AKJR01000099.1:0-18718 GCF_000282235.1 Pseudomonas sp. GM24
AGCTCCTACAGGGGATTGCGTGAGTCCACTGTAGGAGCTGCCGAAGGCGGCGATCTTTTGACCTTCAACCAAACAGTTAAATCAGTGCTTGCTGTCCTGAGCGGACATCGCCAGCAGCTGTTTTTCCTGGTTCCAGTCGAACGGTTCATCGTTCTGTTCGGCTTCGTAACGGCGTTCTTCCAGTGCCTGATACATGTCGATCTCTTCATCGGCCAGGTAGTGCAGGCAGTCACCAGCGAAGAACCACAGCAGATCGCGCGGGATCAGGTGGGCGATTTGCGGGTAACGGGTAATCACTTGAGTCAGGATGTCCTGGCCCAGGTACTGGCTTTCGATCGGATCGATCGGCAGCGATGCCAGCAGTTCGTCGAAACGCTCCAGGAACAGGGCATGGCTTTCTTCGGGAACCTGTTCGGCCTCACCTACGGCGACCAGGATACTGCGCAGGTGGTCGAGCAAAACAAGATGATCGGCAACGACGTTGGACACGAGATAAGTCCTCAAGAGCAAAACGGGCGCGGGAGTATAAAGCTCCTGCGCCCTGTTGGACATGCTTGTCAGGATCAGCGGACTTTGCCCTCTGCCAGCGCCAGCTCCTCTTTGTCGAAATCATCGACGTCGATCACCTTGCGTCGCGCCGCTTCGGCATCGCGCAGACTCTGCGCTTCCACTGGTTGCAATACTCCAGCTTCAAGCGCGGCATCGATGGCGTGTTCACCCGCGACCGGTTTGACCTGACCGCTTTTCAGCGAGGTGTGCAGTTTTTTGTGCAACGGCTGCGCAGCATTCAGCAGATCGCTGGCGTGTTGCAGCGCGCCGACGGCATCGTCTGCCGACTGTGGGCGATAGCAACCGGCAAGCAGTTCTTCCAGCGCCGGATCGCCCTTGGCGCGACCAATGACCCCAGCCACTTCGGCACCGAGTTTGTCCGACGGGCCTTTGTGACGACGACCGAACGGAAACACGATGACTCGCAACAGACAACCGAACACTTTGTTCGGGAAGTTGCGCAGCAATTCATCCAGCGCCCGTTCCGATTGGCCGAGGCTTTCTTCCATCGCCCAACGGAACAGCGGTTCCATGTAAGCCGGCGAATCCAGATCGTGGTAACGCTTAAGCGCAGCCGAGGCCAGATACAAGTTGCTCAATACATCACCCAAACGTGCCGACAGACGCTCACGACGCTTCAGTTCGCCGCCGAGCAGCATCATGCTGAAGTCGGCGAGCATGGCAAATGCCGCTGCCTGGCGATTGAGTGCGCGGAAGTAACCCTGACTGATCTTGTCGCCCGGCGCATGTTCGAAGTGGCCGAAACCGAGGTTCAGCACCAGCGTGCTGGCCGCGTTGCTTACGGCGAACCCGATGTGTTTGAGCAGCAGGCCATCGAACTCTTTCAACGCCTGATCCTTGTCTTCGCGGCCGGCCAGAGCCATCTCCTTCAGTACAAACGGATGGCAGCGAATCGCGCCCTGACCGAAGATCATCAGGTTGCGCGAAAGGATGTTTGCGCCCTCCACGGTGATGAAGATCGGCGCACCGTTCCAGCTGCGCCCGAGGTAGTTGTTCGGCCCCATGATGATCGCCTTGCCGCCGTGCACATCCATCGCATGGCTGATGCACTCGCGGCCGCGTTCGGTGAGGTGGTACTTGAGGATCGCCGACAGCACCGAAGGTTTTTCGCCCAGGTCCACCGCGTTGGCGGTGAGCATGCGTGCCGCGTCCATCATCCACGCGTTGCCGCCGATGCGCGCCATGGCCTCCTGAATGCCCTCGAACGCCGACAGCGGCACGTTGAACTGCTCGCGAATCTGCGCGTACTGACCCGTGACCAGACTGGTGAATTTGGCCGCGCCGGTACCGACGGCTGGCAATGAGATCGAACGGCCGACCGACAGGCAGTTCATTAGCATCATCCAGCCCTTGCCGAGCATTTCCTGACCGCCGATCAGGAAGTCCAGCGGGATAAACACGTCCTTGCCGGAGTTCGGGCCGTTCATGAATGCCGCGCCCAGCGGCAGGTGACGACGTCCGATTTCCACGCCGGCGGTATCGGTCGGGATCAGCGCAAGGCTGATGCCGAGGTCTTCCTTGTCGCCCAGCAGATGTTCCGGGTCATAGGCCTTGAAGGCCAGGCCGAGGAGGGTAGCGACCGGGCCGAGGGTGATGTAGCGTTTCTCCCAGTTCAGGCGCAGGCCGATGACGTCCTGACCTTCCCACTGACCTTTGCAGATGATCCCGGTGTCGGGCATCGCGCCGGCATCGGAACCCGCGAGCGGGCCGGTGAGGGCAAAGCACGGAATGTCATCGCCCCGGGCCAGACGCGGCAGGTAGTGATTGCGTTGTTCGTCGGTGCCGTAATGCAGCAGCAGTTCGGCCGGGCCGAGTGAGTTCGGCACCATGACAGTGGAGGCGAGGTCACCGCTGCGGGTGGCCAGTTTCATCGCCACTTGCGAGTGCGCGTATGCAGAGAAGCCTTTGCCACCGAATTCTTTCGGAATGATCAGGGCAAAAAAGCCGTGTTCCTTGATGTGCGTCCAGGCTTCGGCCGGCAGGTCCATCGACTGGCCGATCTGCCAGTCAGTGACCATCGCGCAAAGCTCTTCGGTCGGGCCGTCGATGAACGCCTGTTCTTCTTCGCTCAATTGCGCCTTGGGATAGGCCAGCAGCTTGTCCCAGTCCGGGCGGCCGCTGAACAGCTCGCCGTCCCACCACACGGTGCCGGCGTCGATCGCGTCGCGTTCGGTCTGCGACATCGGCGGCAGGGTTTTCTGGAACCAGCTGAACAGCGGCGCAGTGAAATGTTTGCGGCGCAGGTCAGGCAGCAGCAGCGGTGCGGCGACCACCGCCAGCAAGATCCACAACACCGCCAATAACCAGCCCGGCGCATGACTGAAAATGCCCATCGCCAGCAGGTAGACGGCAACGATGCCCAACGCAGGCAGAGGGGAAATACGCCGGTGGGCGAGATACGCCACGCCAACGATCAAAACCAGTATCCACAACAACAGCATATTCAGTCCTCCGTGAACCAAGGCAAATCGACCCTCCAGAGCTTAGACGGCATCTGTAAAAGCGGGTGGTCAGACCAAGGTGATTGAAATCGTGGGAAACCCCGGATGGTGTTCGTAGGTTCGGTGGGCAACACCTGTGGGAAATCGTTCGCTGATCCCGCGTCTTTGCGTGCAAGTTTGGCCGAAACGTCGTTATCTCTGTGCTGAAGGTATCGCTAGACTCGGGGCTCACCCAGGAGATTGTCGTCATGCACGAGTATCTGAGTCCCGGCCGCTTCATCGATAGTGACCACCCGGCGGTGGTGGAGTTCGCCGAACTGCATCGGGGCATCAGTCGCGATCCGCTCGAGCAGGCGATCAGTCTTTATTACGCCGTGCGTGAGGCGGTGCGCTACAACCCCTACACCTTCAGCCGCGATCCGCAGACCTTGTGCGGCAGTTATGCGCTGGCGACGGGGGAGAGTTATTGCGTGCCCAAAGCCACGCTGCTGGCGGGCTGCGCGCGGCATTGCGGGATCCCGGCGCGCATCGGTCTGGCCGATGTGAAAAATCACCTGTCGACCCCGCGTCTGCTCGAGTTGCTGAAAAGCGATATGTTCGCCATGCACGGCTATACCGAGTTCTTTCTCAATGATCGCTGGATCAAGGCAACACCGGCGTTCAACCAGAAGCTCTGCGAGTTGTTCAATGTCGCGCCGCTTGAGTTCGACGGCATCAACGACAGCGTTTTCCATCCGTTCAACCGTGACGGTGCGCAGTTGATGGAGTATCTGGTCGACCACGGGCAATTTTCCGATGTGCCGGAAACGTTCTTCTTCGAGCATCTGCAAAAGTGCTATCCGCATCTGTTCACTGATCAGCAGCCGCAACTGCTCGGTGATATGCAGAGTGATTTGAGCCGTACCTGATCCGGCGTATGCTGCCTGCCCACTCATTTGAAAAGAGGCAGTCATGCTGAAGATCTGGGGACGGAAAAACTCATCGAATGTCAGAAAGCCATTGTGGGCTGCTGAAGAGCTTGGCCTGGCTTACGAGGCGATTGATGCCGGCGGCGCATTCGGCGTGGTCGACACACCCGAGTACCGGGCGATGAACCCGAACGGCCGGGTACCGGTGATCGAGGACGACGGTTTTGTGTTGTGGGAGTCCAACGCCATCGTCCGCTATCTGCTGGCCAGACATGCGCCCGACAGCCATTGGTATTCGGCAGATCCGCAGGCGCGCGCCGTCGCTGACAAGTGGATGGACTGGACCTCTTCGAGTTTTGCCGGTCCTTTCCGCACGGTGTTCTGGGGTGTGCTGCGCACGCCGGCGGACAAGCAGGACTGGACGGCAATCAACGCCGCGATCAAGGAATGCAACGAGTTGCTGGGCATGGCCGACAGTGCCTTGGCCAGTCAGCCATATCTTTCCGGCAATGACATCGGCATGGGCGATATCCCGCTGGGCAGTTTCATTTATGCCTGGTTCGAGATGCCCATCGAACGCGCCCCGCAACCCCATCTGCAAGCCTGGTACGAGCGCCTGAAGCAGCGTTCGGCCTACCAGAAAGCGGTTATGACCGCGTTGACTTAATACCTACTATCGACACACTTGACTGTACTTGTACGGCGGCGGCAAGCACCATTGCGCACTTGCGCTGCGGTTCGATCCTTCGCCGCCGTCTCCTTTTTCCCTTCAATGGTGCGTAAATCAGATATGAGTTCCGCTCTGTCCATCCGGCAGCTAACCAAAACCTACGGCAACGGGTTCCAGGCCTTGAGTGGTATCGATCTGGACGTCGCCGAAGGTGACTTTTTCGCCTTGCTCGGCCCCAACGGTGCCGGCAAATCCACGACCATCGGCATTCTCTCGACACTGGTGAACAAGACCAGCGGCACGGTGAATATCTTCGGTCATGACCTGGACAAAAATCCTGCGCAGCTCAAGCGCTCGATCGGCGTCGTGCCCCAGGAATTCAACTTCAACCAGTTTGAAAAGACCTTCGACATCGTCGTGACCCAGGCCGGTTACTACGGCATTCCGGCGAAGATCGCCAAGGAGCGCGCCGAGCAGTACCTGACCCAGTTGGGCCTGTGGGACAAGCGCGATGTGCCGTCGCGTTCGCTGTCGGGCGGTATGAAGCGGCGCTTGATGATTGCCCGCGCACTGGTGCACGAACCGCGTCTGCTGATCCTCGATGAACCGACCGCAGGTGTTGATATCGAGCTGCGCCGTTCGATGTGGACGTTCCTCACCGAACTGAACCAGAAAGGCATCACCATCATCCTCACCACGCACTATCTGGAGGAGGCCGAGCAGTTGTGCCGCAACATCGGCATCATCGACCACGGCACCATCGTCGAGAACACCAGCATGAAACAATTGCTGGGCCAGTTGCACGTGGAAACCTTCCTGCTGGACCTGAAAAACGACTTGAACGCTGCGCCGCAATTGCTCGGCTACCCCGCCCGATTGCTCGACAGCCATACCCTTGAAGTCCAGGTCGACAAGTCCATGGGCATCACGGCGTTGTTCACCCAGTTGGCGCAACAAAACATCGAAGTGCTGAGCCTGCGCAACAAAACCAATCGCCTCGAGGAGCTGTTCGTGTCCCTGGTCGAGAAAAATCTGTCGAAGGTGGCGGTATGAGTTCCGAGTTCCGTCCCAACCTCGTCGCCCTGCAGACCATTGTTTACCGCGAGGTCAAACGCTTCACGCGGATCTGGCCGCAGACGTTGCTGCCGCCGGCAATCACCATGGTTCTGTACTTCGTGATCTTCGGCAATCTGATCGGTCGCCAGATCGGTGACATGGGCGGCTTCACTTACATGGAGTACATCGTGCCGGGGCTGATCATGATGTCGGTGATCACCAACTCTTACGGCAACGTGGTCTCGAGTTTCTTCGGCAGCAAGTTCCAGCGTTCCATCGAGGAACTGATGGTGTCGCCGGTATCGCCGCACACGATTCTGATCGGCTTCACCATTGGCGGCGTGTTGCGTGGCTTGATGGTGGGTGTGATCGTGACGATTCTGTCGCTGTTCTTCACCCATTTGCAGGTGCATCACCTCGGCGTGACCATCCTCGTGGTGGTACTGACGGCGACGATCTTCTCGCTGCTGGGCTTCATCAACGCAGTGTTTGCGCGCAACTTCGATGATATTTCGATCATCCCGACCTTTGTGCTGACGCCGCTGACGTACCTGGGTGGGGTGTTCTACTCGATCACGCTGCTGCCGCCGTTCTGGCAGACCGTGTCGCTGGCCAACCCGGTGCTGCACATGGTCAACGCTTTCCGTTACGGCATTCTGGGTGTGTCGGATATCCGCATCGGCATCGCGATCACCTTTATGCTGGTGGCGACGGTGGTGTTGTATCTCGGTTGTGCGCGGTTGCTGGTGAGTGGGCGCGGGATGCGTACCTGACTCCAGACCGAGTCGTGGCCATCGCGAGCAGGCTCACTCCTACAGGGGAACGAATTCCAATGTAGGAGTGAGCCTGCTCGCGAATGCAGACGCCACAAACCAGAACGGCCTCCCACTGCGGAGGCCGTTTTGCATTCAGCGCATGCGGCTTTTCTTGCGCCGCGCCCATTGCCGCGCGACCCACCAGCGCCAATACATCATCACCAGACAGTAGGCGAGGGCGCCAAGCACCAGCCCTACCACCACCGAACCGAGCAGAAACGGCTGCCACAGCGTCGACAACTCGCCGCTGATCCATTCCCAGGTCAGCTCATCCGGCAGATGCCGGGCGGGCACGTCCATCAAAAACGCCCCGGCCTGATAAGTGCAGAAAAACACGGCCGGCATGGTGATCGGATTGGTCAGCCACACCAGACTGACCGCAATCGGCATATTCCCTCGCACCATGACGGCGAGGGCAGCCGCCACCAGCATCTGCGCCGGAATCGGCAGGAATGCGGCGAACAGGCCGACGGCCATCGCTCGGGCGACCGAGTGGCGATTGAGGTGCCAGAGGTTCGGGTCATGCAGCAACTTGCCGAGAAAGCGTAAGGATTTGTGTTCCCTGATGCTCGTCGGGTCGGGCATGTAACGTTTGAATAAGCGCCGGGGCATAAGGCTTCTCGGTCGGTTAAGGCGGCAAGTATGTCTGGATTCTACGAAGCGCCCATTCAGACTTTGTGACAATTGTTGACGACGCTTGTGCCCGACACCCGCTATGCCTAAAAGCGGGACTCTCAAGGACGGGCTTATGCGCACAGGGATGATGGCGCTCGCAGTCGGTCTGCTGGCCCCGGTTTTTATGCCGGCACTACCGCCGGTCTGGTTGATGCTGCTGTTGCCGGTCGTGGCTTTGATGCTGCTGCCGTTTCGCAGCTACCCCTTGGCGTTTTTGCTGTTTGGCTTCACGTGGGCTAGCGTCGGTGCGCAGTGGGCGCTGAATGATCGCTTGCCGATCGGGCTGGATGGCGAAACCCGGTGGGTTGAAGGGCGGGTCGTCGGTTTGCCGCAGAACAGCGACGGCGTGGTGCGCTTCGAATTGGCCGATGCACACTCACGGCATGAAAAACTGCCGGCGCTGATGCGACTCGCCTGGTACGCCGGCCCGCCGGTCAACAGTGGCGAGCGTTGGCGATTAGCGGTCAAGCTCAAGCGTCCGGGTGGATTGCTCAATCCGCACGCTTTCGATTACGAAGCATGGCTGCTGGCGCAACGCATCGGCGCCACCGGCACGATCAAGGATGGCCAACGCCTGAGCGAAGCACGCTGGGCCTGGCGCGACAGTATTCGTCAGCGTTTGCTTGAGGTAGACGCACAGGGACGGGGCGGGGCACTGGCGGCGCTGGTGCTTGGCGATGGCTCGGGACTCAGTCGCGAGGACTGGCAGATTCTGCAGGACACCGGCACCGTGCACTTGCTGGTGATTTCCGGTCAGCACATTGGCTTGCTGGCGGCAGTGATGTACATGCTGGTCAGCGGATTGGCCCGTTTTGGCCTGTGGCCGCTGCGCTGGCCCTGGTTGCCGTGGGCCTGTGGTCTGGCATTTGCGGCGGCGCTCGGTTATGGCCTGCTCGCAGGATTCGACGTGCCGGTACAGCGCGCCTGTGTGATGGTCGGTCTGGTGCTGTTGTGGCGCCTGCGTTTTCGTCATCTTGGTGCATGGTGGCCGTTGTTGCTGGCGTTCAATGCGGTGCTTTTGCTCGATCCCCTGGCCAGTCTGCGCCCCGGTTTCTGGCTGTCCTTTACCGCTGTTGCCGTGTTGATCTTCACCTTTGGCGGTCGGCTGGGCACGTGGCGTTGGTGGCAAACCTGGACGCGGGCGCAGTGGTTGATTGCCATCGGTCTGTGTCCGGTGTTGCTGGCACTGAATCTGCCGATCAGTCTTAGCGGACCACTGGCGAACCTGTTGGCAGTGCCTTGGGTCAGCCTGGTTGTATTGCCGCCAGCACTGCTCGGCACGTTAATGTTGCCGGTGCCGTATGTCGGTGAAGGTCTTTTGTGGCTGGCCGGCGGTTTGATCGATGCGCTGTTTCGTACTTTGGCCGTGATCGCCGGGCAGTGGCCGGCATGGACAGCCGCCGCTGTGCCGGGTTGGGTCTGGTTGCTCGGCAGCCTCGGTGCCGTGTTGTTGCTGTTGCCGCGCGGCGTGCCGATGCGTGCACTGGGCTGGCCATTGCTATTGCTGCTGGTCGTGCCGCCCCGCGAGCGTCTGGATGAAGGGCTGGCCGATGTCTGGCAACTCGATGTCGGCCAAGGCCTGGCCATTCTGATCCGCACCCGTCATCACACGCTGCTGTATGACGCCGGGCCGCGCTTTGGCGATTTCGATCTCGGCGAGCGGGTGGTGCTGCCCGCATTGCGCAAGCTTAGTGTGGAGAAACTTGACCGGATGCTGCTTAGCCATGCGGACGCCGATCACGCGGGTGGCGCTCTGGCGATCATGCGCGGTTTGACCGTCGCTCATGTGCTCAGCGGCGATCCGGCGGCACTGCCCGCGCAATTGGGCGCCGAAGCCTGCGAAAGCGGCCAGCAATGGCAATGGGACGGCGTGCGTTTTCAGCTCTGGCAGTGGGCGGACGCTCACGACAGCAATCAGCGTTCCTGCGTAATGCAGATCGAGGCCAATGGCGAGCGCTTGCTGCTGACCGGCGACATCGACAGCCATGCCGAGCGCTTGCTGCTCGACAGTCCGCTGGCCGTGCCGACGCAATGGCTGCAATCGCCGCACCATGGCAGCCGCAGTTCATCGTCCATGGCGCTGCTCAAAGTCTTGCAGCCTGAGTCCGTGCTGATCTCGCGAGGCCATGGCAACTCTTTCGGCCATCCGCACCCGACCGTGCTGGCGCGTTATCGCAAATTGAATCTGCACATTTACGACAGCGCCGAGCAGGGCGCCATTCATCTGCAACTGGGTACCTTCAAGGCGCCACGCACAATGCGTCAGCAACGGCGTTTCTGGCGTGATCCGCCCGCACTGCCCCGTTGATCGGGGCGTGGGCGAATGGGGCATCACGGTCGTCGGGGCGGCGGGTCTTAATCGTGAATCGGTATGGTAAAGTGGCGCACTTTTTCGAGGGGACTGTCACTGTGTGGGAATTGGTCAAATCCGGCGGCTGGATGATGTTGCCGATCATTCTGAGCTCCATCGCGGCCATGGCGATCGTCGCCGAACGCCTGTGGACCCTGCGCGCCAGTCGCGTCACCCCCGAGCATCTGCTGGGCCAGGTCTGGGTGTGGATCAAGGACAAGCAGCTCAATAAAGAAAAGCTCAAGGAATTGCGCGCCAATTCGCCGCTGGGAGAAATCCTCGCCGCCGGTCTGGCCAACTCCAAGCATGGTCGCGAGATCATGAAAGAGTGCATTGAAGAAGCCGCCGCCCGCGTTATTCACGAGCTCGAACGCTACGTCAATGCGCTGGGCACGATTGCCGCCATGTCGCCGCTGCTGGGCCTGCTGGGCACGGTGTTGGGCATGATCGACATTTTCAGTGCCTTCACCGGTTCAGGTATGACCACCAATGCCTCGGTATTGGCCGGCGGTATCTCGAAAGCGCTGATCACCACGGCGGCGGGCTTGATGGTCGGTATTCCGGCAGTGTTCTTCCACCGGTTCCTGCAGCGCCGCATCGATGAACTGGTGGTGGGCATGGAACAGGAAGCGATCAAATTGGTTGAAGTGGTGCAGGGCGACCGTGACGTCGATCTGGCCGAGGGCCGCGCGTGAAATTCCGTCGCAAGCCTCGGGAAACCATCGACATCAACCTCGCATCGCTGATCGATGTGGTGTTTATCCTGCTGCTGTTTTTCGTCGTGACCACCACGTTTACCCGTGAAACCCAGTTGCGCGTCGACCTGCCGGAAGCGGTCAGCGGCTCACCGGCCGAAGACCAGCAGCTCAAGCAGATTGATGTGGCTATCAGCGCTGAGGGCGTGTTTTCGGTGAACAACAAGATTTTGCCGAAAAATGATCTGGCGACCCTGATGGAAGCCATGCAGAAAGAGTCCAACGGCGACACCAACATGCCGTTGTCGATCAGTGCCGATGGCAAGACTCAGCATCAATCTGTGATCACCGCCATGGACGCGGCCGGCAAGCTCGGTTTCAGCCATCTGCGCATGACCACGGTCGAGGCGGCGCCGAAATCCTGATGAGTCTGTCCGATCGTTTGCTAGCCGCGTGGTATCAGGGGCACCCGGCCCTGACGTTGCTGCGGCCGTTGGAGTTGTTGTACCGCCGCGTGGTGGTCAAAAAACGCCAGCGCTTTCTCGACGGTGAGGGCGAGATCTATCAGCCACCGGTGCCGTTAATCGTCGTCGGCAACATCACCGTGGGTGGCACCGGCAAGACACCGATGATTCTCTGGCTGATCGAGCACTGTCGGCGCAGCGGCTTGCGCGTCGGCGTGGTCAGCCGTGGTTACGGTGCCAAACCGCCGCAGCTGCCGTGGCGGGTTGAGGCCGATCAAGCGGCCGACATTGCCGGAGACGAACCGCTGCTGATCGTCCAGCGCACCGGCGTACCGTTGATGATTGACCCCAATCGCAGCGCCGCCGTCAAAGCCTTGCTCGCCAGCGAACCGCTGGATCTGATCCTGTCGGATGACGGCATGCAGCATTATCGCCTGGCGCGAGATCTGGAACTGGTGCTCATCGATGCCGCCCGTGGTCTGGGCAACAAGCGTTGTCTGCCGGCCGGACCGTTGCGGGAGCCGATCGAGCGCCTGCAAAGCGTCGACGGCGTGCTGTTTAATGGTGCCACTGAAGACCGAGACGACGGTTTTGCTTTCCGTCTGCAACCCACCGCGCTGGTCAATCTGCGCAGTGGCGAGCGCAAGTCGCTCGATCATTTCCCGTCCGGCCAGGCCGTGCACGCGGTCGCCGGGATCGGCAATCCGCAACGTTTCTTCAATACCCTCGAAGCGCTAGACTGGCGCGCAGTGCCCCACGCGTTTGCCGATCACGCCGAATACAGCGTGCAGGCCTTGAATTTCACACCGTCATTGCCGTTGGTGATGACCGAAAAGGACGCGGTGAAGTGCCGTGCCTTCGCTACAGCCGACTGGTGGTATCTGGCGGTCGATGCCGTGCCGTCGCCGGCCTTCGTGGCCTGGTTTGACACGCAGCTGATGCGCCTGTTGCCCGATCGGCTTTTGCCTTAACTCTTTACTCAGGGAATGTTCATGGACACCAAATTGCTCGATATCCTCGCGTGCCCGATCTGCAAAGGCCCGCTCAAGCTCAGCGCCGACAAGACCGAGTTGATCAGCAAGGGCGCCGGTCTGGCATACCCGATCCGCGACGGCATCCCGGTGATGCTCGAAAGCGAAGCCCGTACCCTGACCACCGACGAGCGTCTGGATAAATGACCACTGCCTTCACCGTTGTCATCCCGTCACGTTTCGCCTCGACCCGTCTGCCGGGCAAACCGCTGCTGGACATCGCCGGCAAGCCGATGATCCAGCACGTCTGGGAACAGGCGAGCAAAAGCAGCGCCAGCCGCGTGGTGGTTGCGACTGACGATGCGCGCATCGTCGAGGCCTGCAAGGCCTTTGGCGCCGAAGTGGTGCTGACCCGTGAAGACCATAATTCCGGCACCGACCGTCTGGCCGAAGTCGCGGCGAAACTGGGCCTCGAGCCTGACGCGATCGTGGTCAACGTGCAGGGTGACGAGCCGCTGATTCCACCGAGCGTGATCGATCAGGTCGCCGCCAACCTCGCCGCCCACACCGAAGCGCGCATGGCCACGCTGGCCGAGCCGATCGAGGACGTGGAAACCCTGTTCAATCCGAACGTGGTCAAGGTCGTCAGTGACATCAACGGTCTGGCGCTGACCTTCAGCCGCGCGACCTTGCCGTGGGCACGCGATGCGTTTGCCAAGAGCCGCGAGCAACTGCCGGAAGGCGTGCCGTATCGTCGCCACATCGGCATTTATGCCTACCGCGCCGGTTTCCTTCAGGATTTCGTCAACTGGGGGCCGTGCTGGCTGGAAAACACTGAATCCCTCGAGCAACTGCGTGCCCTGTGGCACGGCGTGCGCATTCATGTTGCTGACGCGTTGATCGCGCCACCGACCGGAGTCGACACCGTTGAAGACCTTGAGCGCGTTCGTCGCCTGCTGGAGGCCTGATGCGCGTTCTGTTTGTGTGCCTGGGCAATATTTGCCGTTCGCCCACCGCTGAAGGCGTGTTGCGCCACAAACTGCGTGAAGCGGGGCTGGCGGATCAGGTTGAAGTGGCCTCCGCCGGCACCGGTGACTGGCACGTCGGCAATCCGCCAGACAAACGCAGCCAGGCCGCCTCCAAAGTGCGCGGTTATGACTTGTCGGCGCAACGCGCGCAGCAAGTCAGCCGTGCTGACTTCGCCAGTTACGATCTGATTCTGGCCATGGATAACAGCAACCTGCGCAACCTCAAAGCCTTGCAACCATCCACCGGCAAGGCTGAACTGGATTTGTTCCTGCGCCGTTATGCCGGGCTGGTCGATGAAGTGCCGGATCCGTATTACGACGGCGATCAAGGGTTCGAGCAGGTGCTGGATCTGATCGAAGCGGCTTGTGACCAACTGTTGATCGAAGTGAAGGGCCGGTTATGAGTTTGCAGGTGCAACCGCAGGTTTCCCTGAAACCGTTCAACAGTTTTGGCGTGGATGTTCGCGCGCAACTGTTCGCCGAGGCCCACAGCGACGCCGATGTCCGTGAGGCGTTGGCTTATGCGAAAACACATGACGTGCCAATGCTGGTGATCGGCGGTGGCAGCAACTTGCTGCTGACCGCAGATATCCCGGCGCTGGTGCTGCGCATGGCGACGCGGGGGATCCGCGTGGTCAGTGATGACGGCAATCGTGTGGTGATCGAAGCTGAAGCCGGCGAGCCTTGGCATCCCTTTGTGCAATACACGCTGGCGCATGGTTTTTCCGGACTGGAAAACCTCAGCCTGATTCCCGGCACCGTCGGCGCTGCGCCAATGCAGAACATCGGTGCCTACGGTGTCGAGATCAAGGATGTGTTTGCCGGATTGACCGCGCTGGATCGCCAGACCGGCGAGCTGCGCGACTTCAGCCTCGAAGAGTGCAACTTTGCCTACCGCGACAGCCTGTTCAAGCAGCAGCCTGGGCGTTGGTTGATTCTGCGCGTGCGCTTCAAACTGGATCGCGTCGCGCATCTGCATCTGGAATACGGCCCGGTGCGTCAGCGCCTGACCGAGCAGGGTATCGAGCAGCCGACGCCAAGTGACGTCAGTCGCGCCATCTGCAGCATCCGCAGTGAAAAACTGCCGGACCCGGCGGTGCTTGGCAATGCCGGCAGCTTCTTCAAGAATCCGCTGGTGTCGGCGGCCGTCGTCGCGCAAATCAAAACGCAGCACCCGGACGTGGTGGCTTACGCGCAACCGGACGGGCAGATGAAACTGGCGGCGGGTTGGCTGATCGAGCGTGCCGGCTGGAAAGGTTTCCGTGAGGCCGATGCCGGCGTGCATAAATTGCAGGCGCTGGTGCTGGTCAACTACGGCGCGGCAACCGGTTTGCAACTGCTCGACCTCGCGCAACGCATCCAGAAAGACATTGCCGAACGTTTCGATGTCGAGCTGGAGATGGAGCCTAACCGCTATTGAGGCTACGCTTTCAAAAGCGCCATCCAAAGCCCTGCACTGATAAAAAAGTGCAGGGCTTTTTTGTTAACGCTGGGTTAACTTAGCGAGCTAACGATAACCGTCATTTGCTCCACCAAAGGCCCGGTGCAGACGTTCCCGTCGGCACGAGAGAGCCTGATTAGCCTGAGTCGATCTGCGTGAACCACACCGCTGATTTTCCGGCGGCAGATTGCTCGACCCCATAACCACTAAAAATATGCGGGCGTGCCCATGATTACCCTGAAGCTCAACGGTCAAGACCTTCCCCTCGATGTCACTGAAGACATGCCGCTGTTGTGGGCGATTCGTGATGTCGCCGGTTACAACGGCACCAAATTTGGCTGCGGCATGGGCCTGTGTGGCGCGTGCACCATTCATATCGATGGCTTGCCCGCGCGCAGTTGCATCACGCCGATCGGCTCGGTGGTCGGACAGAACGTCACCACCATCGATAACCTGCACGCCGACCCGGTGGGTCAGGTCGTCCAGCAAGCCTGGCTCGACACCGCTGTAGCCCAATGCGGTTTCTGTCAGGGCGGGCAAATCATGTCGGCCACCGCGTTGCTCAAGACCAACCCGAACCCGAGCGACGAGCAGATCGAAGAAGCCATGGTCGGCAATATTTGTCGCTGCGGCACCTACAACCGAATCAAAACCGCTATTCGTCAGGCCTCCACTCACTTGAAGGAGGCCAAGGCATGAGCCGTCTTCCGAATGATTTCGCCCTGAGCAATCTCAGTCGTCGCGGTTTTCTCAAAGGCGTCGGCGCCACCGGTGCGCTGGTGCTGGCGGCGAGTTGGGGCTGGCAGGATGCGTTGGCCGAGGACAAACCGAAACAGTTCGGCGCCGATGGCATGCCTAATGGCTGGATCGATGATCCGAAGGTCTACGTCAGCATCGCCGCTGACGGCACCGTCACCGTGGTCTGCAACCGTTCGGAAATGGGCCAGGGCGTGCGCACCAGTCTGACCATGGTCGTTGCCGACGAGTTGGAAGCCGACTGGGCGCACGTCAAAGTGCAACAGGCGCCGGGCGATGAAGTGCGTTTCGGTAACCAGGACACTGACGGTTCGCGCAGCATGCGTCATTGGTACGAGCCGATGCGTCGTTGTGGCGCGGCGGCGCGGACCATGCTCGAGCAAGCTGCCGCTGCGCAGTGGAAAGTGCCGGTCGGCGAATGCCACGCGCAGTTGCATAAAGTCATCCATAAACCGTCCGGCCGTGAACTGGGCTATGGCGAACTCGCCGCTGCCGCCAGTGCGTTGCCAGTGCCGGCGCGTGACAGTCTGCGCCTCAAGCAACCGTCGGAATTTCGCTACATCGGCAAGGAAGGCAGCAAAGCCATCGACGGTGACGACATCGTCAACGGTCGTGCCGTGTACGGCGCCGATGTGCATTTCGATGGCATGTTGTACGCGACCATCGCCCGTCCGGCGGTGTACGGCGGCAAGGTCAAATCGCTGGATGACAGCGCCGCGCTGAAAGTCCCTGGCGTACTCAAAGTGCTGCAGATCGAAAGTCGCCCGTTGCCTTCGGAATTCCAACCGTTGGGCGGTGTGGCCGTGGTGGCCAGCAATACCTGGGCAGCGATCAAGGGCCGCGAGGCGCTGAAAATCGAATGGGACGATGGGCCGAACGCCAGTTATGACTCGATCGCCTATCGCAAGGAACTGGAAGCTGCGTCGCTGAAGCCTGGCAAAGTGGTGCGCAACACCGGCGATATCGACAAGGCCCTGAGCGGCGCCGCGAGTACGCTCGAAGCTTCGTATTACCTGCCGCACTTGGCGCAGGCACCGATGGAGCCCATGGTCGCCATCGCCCGTTACAAGGATGGCGTTTGCGAAGCGTGGGCGCCGAGTCAGGCGCCACAAGTCACCCGCGAACGCATCGCCGAGCGTCTTGGGCTGCCGTTCGACAACGTCACGTTCAATGTCACCTTGCTTGGCGGCGGTTTCGGCCGCAAGTCGAAACCGGACTTCGTCGTTGAAGCAGCGATTCTCGCCAAAGAGTTTCCCGGTAAAGCCGTGCGGGTGCAGTGGACGCGTGAAGATGACATCCACAACTCGTATTTCCACACTGTGTCTGCTGAGTACCTCAAGGCGGGCGTGGCCAAGGACGGTATGCCGTCCGGTTGGCTGCATCGCACCGTGGCACCGAGCATCACTGCGTTGTTCGCGCCGGGCATGAACCATGAAGCGGCATTCGAACTGGGCATGGGCTTCACCAACATGGCCTACGCGATTCCCAATGTGCGTCTGGAAAACCCCGAAGCCACCGTGCACACGCGAGTCGGCTGGTATCGCTCGGTGTCGAACATTCCCCATGGTTTCGCGATCCAGAGTTTCGTCGATGAGCTGGCGCACAAGGCCGGCGAAGATCCGCTCAAATACCAGATCAAACTGCTCGGCCCGGATCGCCAGATCGACCCGCGCACCTTGAGCGAAGAGTGGAACTACGGCGAATCGCCCGAGCGTTATCCAATCGATACCGGGCGCATGCGCACCGTGCTGGAAACCGCCGCGAAAGCAGCCGGTTGGGGACGCAAACTGCCGAAGGGCCGTGGTCTGGGTCTGGCGGTGCATTACAGCTTCGTCACCTATGTGGCGGCGGTGATTGAGGTTGAAGTAAAAGACGACGGTACGCTGATCGTGCACAAGGCTGACATTGCCGTGGACTGCGGGCCGCAGATCAACCCCGAGCGCATTCGTTCGCAGTTCGAAGGCGCTTGCGTGATGGGCTTGGGCAACGCGGTGCTGGGCGAAATCAGTTTCAAGGACGGCAAGGTGCAGCAGGACAACTTCCACATGTACGAAGTGGCGCGCATGTCGCTGGCGCCGAAGGAAGTCGCCGTGCATCTGGTGACACCGCCGGGCGACGTGCCGTTGGGCGGCGTTGGCGAACCGGGCGTGCCACCGATTGCGCCGGCACTGTGCAACGCGATCTTCGCCGCCACCGGCAAGCGCATCCGCAATCTGCCGGTGCGTTATCAGTTGCAGGGCTGGCAGAAGGCAGAGGCGTAATGGACAGCGTCGACCTCAATGTCCTGCGCAGCGTCCTCGAATGGCGCCGCGCCGGGCAGCGGGTGGTGCTGTTCAGCGTGGTGCAGACCTGGGGCACTGCGCCCCGGGCGCCCGGCGCCATGCTCGCCTTGCGCGAGGATGGCGTGGTGATTGGTTCGGTGTCGGGCGGCTGCGTCGAGGATGACTTGATCGCCCGCCTGCACGATGGACGGATCGCCACCGATGGGCCGCCGGTGCAGTTGATTACTTATGGCGTCACGCGTGAAGAGGCGGCGCGCTTTGGCTTGCCTTGCGGCGGCACGTTGCGCCTGACCGAAGAGCGCGTCGGCGACCCTGCCTGGGTTGCCGAATTGCTGGCCCGTTGTGAGGCTCACGAGATCGTTGCTCGCGAACTGAACATCGAAACCGGCGAAGTGCTTCTGTCACCGGCGAGCAAAAGCGATGCGCTGGAATTCGATGGCAAAACCCTGCGCGCCATTTACGGTCCGCGCTGGCGTCTGCTGTTGATCGGCGCCGGCCAGTTGTCCCGCTACGTCGCGGACATGGCTCGACTGCTGGATTTCGAGGTATTGATCTGCGATCCGCGCACCGAGTTTGTCTACGGTTGGGAGGAGCATCACGGGCGTTTCGTCCCGGGCATGCCAGATGACGCGGTGCTGAGCATCCAGACCGATGAGCGCACGGCGATTGTCGCGCTGACTCACGATCCGCGTCTGGATGACATGGCATTGCTGACGGCGCTGGATTCGCCAGCCTTCTATGTTGGCGCGCTCGGCTCGCGGGTCAACAGTCAGAAACGTCGGGAGAATCTCGCTCAGCTAGGCTTGTCGGTAAAGGCGATCAATCGACTGCACGGGCCGATCGGCTTGCACATCGGCAGTCATTCGCCGGCGGAAATTGCCTTGTCGTTGTTGGCGGAAATCGTCGCAATCAAGAACGGCGTCGAACTGAAGCAGAAAAAAAACCTGGAGGGCACATGAGTCGATCCATTGCAGTGATTGTGCTGGCGGCGGGCGAGGGCAGTCGCTTTCGCCAGGTGGCGGGTGCCGACAAGGACAAGTTACTGGCGGACTGCACCGGGCGGGATGGTGCGGTGCGTTCGGTGATCGAGCAGGTGCTGGTGAATCTGCCGGCCAGTCTGGACAAGCGCGTGCTGGTGACGACCGAGGCACGGCCGCAGGTGATGCGCATGGCGCAGGCTTATGGTTGTGACGTGGTCTCGATCGAATCGACCGGGATGGGGGACAGTATTGTCGCTGGCATTGCCGCGTGCCCGGATGCTGATGGCTGGTTGATTGTGCTGGGGGATATGCCGTTTATCTTGCCGTCGAGTATTGAGCGTGTGGTTGCGGCGATTGCTGACGATGCGGTGAGTGTGCCGGTGCAGGATGGCGAGTTTGGTCACCCTGTGGGGTTTGGGCGTTCGTTTGGCGCGGGGTTGCAGGCGTTGAGCGGTGATCGTGGGGCCAGGCCGTTGTTCACGCAGGGCAGGGTGGTGGAGATTGCTGTCGATGATCCAGGCGTTCTGTGGGATATCGATGTGCCTGAGGCTTTGGTTTTTGCCTCGTCTTGAGATCTGTGTGAATTCCTTAGAGGCCCTCACCCTAACCCTCCCGA
>NZ_AKJR01000099.1:18738-36483 GCF_000282235.1 Pseudomonas sp. GM24
GAGAGGGGACTGACCGACGTGTTCTTTCGAGGTGCACCGACCCAAACTTCGAGTCGAGCACCGGCCTTGAAGTACACGGAGATCGGCTCCCTTTCCCCCTCGCCCCCTGGGGGCGGTCCGACGTTCGGGAGGGCTGGGGTGAGGGGGAAATCTAGAATCCACCACAAAAAATCGATGCATAAAAAAGCCCCGCCTGAATAATCAGGCGGGGCTTTTTAACGGCTTTGGGAATTACACGAGAGGTTTAGGCTCGTGCTCTTTTTCCTCGGCCTCTTGGTGTTGCTCGACCGCGTCCTGAACGGAGCGTGGTGCTTCAGCGATCACCGCTTCAACTACCGCTTCTTCAGCGACCGGGGCAGGAGCTGCCTCGACCACGGCAGCGACTGGAGCAGCTGCGGCAGCCAGTTCGGCTTCCTTCTGCAGACGCTCTTCTTCACGCTTGCGACGACGCACTTCACGTGGATCGTTCGGCGCGCGGCCGCTTGGCGTCAGGGCGCTGACCGGAGCCGGTGCTTCAACCACCGGGGCTGGCGCTTCGGCAACCACTGGCGCTTCGACAACGGGCGCTGGTTCAGCAACGACCACTGGCTCGGCAACCTTGGTTTCTTCAACTACTGGCGCTTCGAACACTGGCGCTTCAACAACCGGTGCTTCAACCACAGGCGCAGGCGTTTCAGCGGTTGCTGGTTCGGCAACCCAGTTGAAAGCGGTCTGCTCTTCGCGAACTTCACGCACGGTTTCAGTCACGGTTTCAGCGACGGTTTCAACCACCGGCTCGGCAACCACGGCTGGAGCTGGCTCTACCTGAGGCAAGGTTTCCTGAACCGGTGCCACTTCGACTTCCGGAGCAGCAACCACTTCTACCGGAGTGGTCGCTTCAACTACCGGCGCTTCCACTGGAGCGGTTTCCTGAACAGCAGCGGTGGCGCGTTCGGCTTGCTCGTGAGCTTGTGCTTCAGCCGGGGCGCTGATCACGGTGCTGGCAACAGCGGCGGTCACCGCCAGGCCAGCAGCCAGATCGGCAGTGCCTGGGCCTTCGCCGTTTTCGCCGGCTTCGGATTCTTCCGAACCTTCGATCACGTTGCCGTTGGCATCACGCTGACGCTCACGACGGTTGCTGCGACGACGCTGACCGCGCGAACGACGACGTGGACGATCGCCTTCGGCGTTCTCCGAACCGTCTTCCGGCAGTTGCTCTTCGTTGCTGTTCACTTCTTCTTCAGCGACGGCAGCAGCGGCCTGTTCGGCGCGTGGCTGACGCTCTTCACGCGGCGGACGCGGTGCGCGCTCTTCACGTGGCTGACGGGCCGGGCGCTCTTCAGCGGTAACAACTGCGGTGTCTGCAGTCACTGGAGCGGCGTCCAGTGGCTCGCGCAGTTCACGTACACGCTCTTCGCGCTCGCCACGTGGCTTGCGGTCTTCGCGCGGTGCACGTGGCGCACGTTCTTCACGCGGAGCACGTGGTGCGCGCTCTTCGCGGGCAACTGGTGCTTCGGTGCGGGCTTCACGAGGCTCGCGGACTTCACGGGCTTCGCGTGGCGCACGCTCTTCGCGCGGTTCACGTGGGGCGCGTTCTTCACGCGGTGCACGTTCTTCACGCGGTTTGCGCTCTTCATCGCGGCGACCATTACGGTTGCGGCTCTGCTGACGACCGTTGCGACGTTCTTCGTTACGGGCCGGGCGCTCGGTGGCTGGTTTTTCAACCACAACCGGAGCGGCAGGCTCTTCTTTGGTGGCGAACAGGCTGACCAGCGATTTCACCAGGCCTTTGAACAGGCTTGGCTCTGGCGCGGCAACTGGCGCCGGTGCCGGAGCAACAGGCGCGGCGGCTTCGGTCGGAACCGGAGCGTTGGCGCGGGCCGGAGCAGTCTTGACCGCAGCTTCCTGGCGAACCAGGGTGCGGGTCGCAGCGGCTGGCTGAACTTCTTCGACTTCAGCAGCGGCAGCAGCGATTTCGTAGCTGGACTGGTTGGTCGCGGCTTCCGGGCTGTCGTCACGCAGACGCTGAACTTCGAAGTGCGGCGTTTCCAGGTGATCGTTCGGCAGGATGACGATACGAGCGCGGGTGCGCAGTTCGATCTTGGTGATCGAGTTGCGTTTTTCGTTGAGCAGGAACGCGGCGACGGGGATCGGCACCTGAGCGCGCACTTCGGCAGTGCGGTCTTTCAGAGCTTCTTCTTCGATCAGGCGCAGGATCGCCAGCGACAGCGATTCAACGTCACGGATGATGCCGGTGCCGTTGCAACGCGGGCAGACGATGCCGCTGCTTTCGCCCAGGGATGGACGCAGGCGCTGACGGGACATTTCCAGCAGGCCGAAGCGCGAGATGCGGCCGATCTGCACGCGAGCGCGGTCGGCTTCCAGGCATTCGCGGACTTTCTCTTCCACGGCGCGCTGGTTCTTGGCAGGGGTCATGTCGATGAAGTCGATGACGATCAGGCCGCCGATGTCACGCAGGCGCAACTGACGGGCGATTTCTTCGGCGGCTTCAAGGTTGGTCTGCAGAGCGGTTTCTTCGATGTCGCTGCCTTTGGTGGCGCGCGCCGAGTTGATGTCGATGGACACCAGAGCTTCGGTCGGATCGATAACGATGGAGCCGCCGGAAGGCAGTTCAACGACGCGCTGGAAAGCGGTCTCGATCTGGCTTTCGATCTGGAAACGGTTGAACAGCGGCACGCTGTCTTCGTACAGCTTGATCTTGCTGGCGTACTGCGGCATCACCTGGCGGATGAAGGTCAGGGCTTCGTCCTGGGCTTCAACGCTGTCGATCAGCACTTCGCCGATGTCCTGGCGCAGGTAATCGCGGATGGCGCGGATGATCACGTTGCTTTCCTGGTAGATCAGGAAAGGCGCGGAGCGATCCAGCGAGGCTTCTTTGATGGCGGTCCACAGTTGCAGCAGGTAATCGAGGTCCCACTGCATTTCTTCGCTGCTGCGGCCCAGGCCGGCAGTGCGCACGATCAGACCCATGTCGGCTGGCGCAACCAGACCGTTCAGCGCTTCACGCAGTTCGTTGCGCTCTTCGCCTTCGATGCGACGGGAGATGCCGCCGGCACGCGGGTTGTTCGGCATCAGCACGAGGTAACGACCGGCCAGGCTGATGAAGGTGGTCAGGGCTGCGCCCTTGTTGCCACGTTCTTCTTTTTCGACCTGAACGATGACTTCCTGGCCTTCGCTCAGGACGTCCTTGATGTTGACGCGGCCTTCAGGGGCTTTCTTGAAGTACTCGCGGGAGATTTCTTTGAGGGGCAGGAAGCCGTGGCGCTCGGAGCCGAAATCGACAAAGGCAGCCTCAAGGCTTGGTTCGATGCGAGTGATGCGGCCTTTATAGATGTTGGCCTTCTTCTGCTCGCGTGCACCGGATTCGATGTCCAGGTCGTAGAGGCGTTGGCCATCTACCAGTGCAACACGCAACTCTTCGGGTTGAGTTGCGTTAATCAGCATTCTTTTCATGTAGTACCGTCGGTTTCCGGGCTGCCGGAAACGGCGTTCGGCACACACGACTTCTCACGGTCGGTGTCAGGTGCGTCGGGAGTGGTTGGCCATTCCCGTGTCCAGCGATATGCGGCCAATTGGGCCGATATAGCGACGTACGCGTCCTGCTTGCTGTGGCTACTTAAGCACTCAGTCAGGAGGAGGAATCAACCAGCGGCTGTGGACGAGATGAAGCGTCTTGATAAAGCCTATTGCTACACAGTCCGGCGGTTGTGCATCTCCACCCTACACGTATCCCTGATAATTCGGGTGCTGCCGCGCGCAGAATCCGCAGCGGGTTGGCATTTACCGTGAGCTCCGATAGGGGAGGTCACGCATCATGGCTAATTCAGGCGTTGTTTCCGAAGCATTCGCTCGGGGTCATCTGCAGCTGACTGCACTTTGTGAACTGGCCTTGAATGTGTGCCTGCCAGGCGAGTAAAAACTCTGCTCGGCGGTGTAATTCAGGCCTCATGTCACCTGCGCTTGTTACAACTGCAAACTCCACCGTTACGTAGCGAAAGCCCCGTAGGACGGCCTCGCGTCCTGGTGAATTGCGTTGGTCAGGGCCGGTTTTTGACCGTGGTTCCTCTGTCCAGGCCGCTTTTGGCGGCGTTCGCGACTATAGCAGCAATGATTAAGTGCTTCAATTCCATAAAAATTGTTATCATCCGCGGCATGACAACTACTGCCCCTTCGACTCCAGGCGTTCAATTGCTTGAAGTCTCGCCGGAGTATGCCGGCCAACGAATCGACAACTTTCTCCTCGCCCGGCTCAAAGGCGTGCCCAAGACCTTGATTTACCGCATTTTGCGTAAAGGCGAAGTGCGCGTGAACAAAGGTCGGATCAAGCCCGAATACAAGCTGCAGGCCGGTGATATCGTGCGCGTGCCGCCCGTTCGCGTGCCTGAGCGTGACGAACCGGTGCCACTTGCACAGGGTTTGCTGCAGCGCCTGGAAGCCTCGATTGTCTTCGAAGACAAAGCCCTGATCGTGATCAACAAGCCCGCCGGCATTGCGGTTCACGGTGGCAGCGGCCTGAACTTCGGCGTGATCGAAGCCTTTCGTCAGTTGCGCCCCGATGCCAAGGAATTGGAACTGGTTCACCGTCTCGACCGTGACACCTCCGGCCTACTGATGATCGCGAAAAAGCGCAGCATGTTGCGTCACTTGCATGAGCAGTTGCGCGGCGATGGCGTCGACAAGCGGTATATGGCGCTGGTACGCGGCAACTGGGCGACTTCGATCAAGAAAGTCAGTGCGCCATTGCTCAAGAGCAATCTGCGTTCCGGCGAGCGCATGGTCGAAGTCAATGACGAGGGCAAAGAAGCCCTGACCATGTTCAAGGTGCTGCGCCGTTTCGGTGATTTCGCCACCATGGTCGAGGCTAAACCGGTTACCGGTCGTACTCACCAGATTCGCGTGCACACCTTGCATGCTGGCCATTGCATTGCTGGCGACAGCAAGTACGGCGATGAGGATTTCACCAAGGAAATCCGCGATCTGGGCGGCAAGCGCCTGTTCCTGCACGCCTACATGCTGACCGTGCCGCTGCCCGATGGCGGCAAGCTGACCTTGCAGGCGCCGGTCGATGAAATGTGGGCCAAGACCGTGGAGCGATTGAGTGCGCCCATCTGATTACAAACTGCTGATTTTCGATTGGGACGGCACGCTGGCCGACTCCATTCACCGGATTGTCGAGGCGATGCACTCGGCGTCCGGGCGCTCCGGTTTCGAGTTGCGCGATGACTTTGCCGTCAAAGGCATCATCGGTCTGGGTTTGCCCGAGGCGATTCGCACGCTGTATCCCGAGATCAGCGATGCCGAAATGACCTTGTTTCGCGAGTATTACGCCGATCACTACATCGCCGCGGAAGCCGTGCCTTCGCCGTTGTTCGAAGGCGTTGTCGAGTCGATGGCGTCCTTTCGCGAGCAGGGTTATCACCTGGCCGTCGCCACCGGCAAGAATCGTCGCGGGCTGGATCGGGTGCTCAAGGCCAATGGCTGGGAAGATTATTTCGATATCACCCGTGCTGCCGATGAAACTGCGAGCAAGCCGCATCCTCTGATGCTGGAGCAGATCCTTGCTCACTGCGGTGTGCGTGCGGAGCAGGCGCTGATGGTCGGCGATTCGTCCTTCGATCTGCTGATGGCGCGTAACGCAGGGATGGACTCGGTGGCGGTCAGTTATGGCGCGCAATCGATCGAATCGCTGCAGCAGTTCGAGCCGCGTCTGTCGATCGACCGTTTTTGTGAATTGCATGCCTGGCTGGAACAGCAGGCTTAATACGTTTTTGCTGGGGTGGATGGCATGACCGACGAATGGAAAGCACCGGCCAAGGCAAGTGCCGACGGCGGTGACGAGAAAAGCTGGAAGCTGTTGGAAAAGACCCTGCTGGCCGGTGTGCAGGAACAGCGTCGTTCGCGGCGTTGGGGGATTTTCTTCAAGCTGCTGACGTTTGTTTATCTGTTTGTGGCGCTGATTCTGTTCACGCCACTGATGGACATGGAAAAAAGCGCCACGCGCGGGTCGAACTACACCGCGCTGATCGACGTCACTGGCATGATTGCCGATAAAGAGCCGGCCAGCGCCGACAACATCGTCGGCAGTCTGCGGGCGGCGTTCGAGGACAAGAAGGTCAAGGGCGTGATCCTGCGGATCAACAGTCCTGGCGGCAGTCCGGTGCAGTCGGGTTATGTGTATGACGAGATCAAGCGTCTGCGCGGTCTGCACCCGGAGATCAAGGTGTATGCGGTGATTTCCGATCTGGGTGCGTCCGGTGCTTATTACATCGCCAGTGCGGCGGACCAGATCTACGCCGACAAGGCGAGTCTGGTTGGCTCCATTGGTGTGACGGCGGCGGGTTACGGCTTTGTCGGCACCATGGAGAAACTTGGCGTTGAGCGTCGCACGTACACCTCGGGCGAGCACAAGTCGTTCCTTGACCCGTTCCAGCCGCAGAAGCCTGAAGAAACGGCGTTCTGGCAAGGCGTGTTGGATACCACGCACAAGCAGTTCATCAACAGCGTCAAGCAGGGTCGTGGCGATCGTCTGAAAGACAAAGAACATCCGGAGCTGTTTTCCGGGTTGGTCTGGTCGGGCGAGCAGGCGCTGCCACTGGGTTTGATTGACGGTCTGGGCAATGCCAGTTCGGTGGCGCGGGATGTGATTGGTGAGAAGGAGTTGGTGGACTTCACTGTTCAGGAGTCGCCGTTCGATCGCTTCTCGAAGAAGCTCGGTGCCAGTGTGGCTGAGCAGTTGGCGATGTGGATGGGTTTCCACGGGCCTTCGTTGCGTTAACAAATCACTGCATGAAAAAACCGGCCTTGATGGCCGGTTTTTTGTGGGTCAGGGAATCTGCACGCCTTCATCCAAAAGCATGTCGATCAGGCGAATCAGCGGCAAGCCGATCAGGCTGGTGGCATCCGGGCCTGCTGTGGACTGGAACAGGCTCACGCCGAGGCCTTCAGCCTTGAAACTGCCCGCGCAGTCGTAGGGCTGCTCGATGCGCAGATAGCGCTCAACGCGCGCCTGATCGAGTTGGCGCATATGGACAGTGAATGGCACACAATCGACCTGGCACTCGCCCGTCTGGCTATTGAGCAAGGCCAGGCCGGTCAGAAATGTCACGCTGGCGCCGCTGGCGGCCATTAGTTGTTCGCGGGCTTTCTCGAACGTGTGCGGCTTGCCGATAATCTGCTCGCCAAGCACGGCAACCTGGTCTGAGCCAATAATCAGGTGAGCGGGGTGGCTGTCGGCCAGTGCCCGGGCTTTTTGTTCGGCGAGGCGCTTGACCAGTTCGATGGCTGACTCGCCCGGGCGATGGCTTTCATCGATATCCGGCGAGCTGCAGACGAACGGCAGGTGCAGGCGGGCGAGCAATTCACGACGATAAGTCGAGCTTGAAGCGAGTAATAAAGGCAGCATTCGCGTCTCCTGAGGCAGGTGCGAATTCTAGCGGAGGCACGCAAGTGACGGACAGGGCACAATTTCCTTTGACATGGGTGGGTGCATCCCTATAATGCTGCGCCTATGTTGAATGACCCGATTCCACCTCACGTTGACCCGCGCAAATTGGCTGATCGTGGCACCACCCTTCAAGGTGAAATGCTGCTGGCCGATTTGGAGAGACTCTGCGACCCGCTTTCCGACAATGTCGGTACGGTGCAGGCGAAATTCGTTTTTGAACGAGATGAACGTAAATCTGTGGTAATCCACAGCTTTATCGACACCGAGGTCAAAATGGTTTGCCAGCGTTGTCTTGAGCTGGTCACCCTGCCGATCCACAGCGAATGCAGTTATGCTGTGGTGAAAGAGGGTGCGAATACCCAGTCGTTGCCGAAAGGTTATGACGTGCTGGAACTGGGCGAAGATCCATTGGATCTGCAGTCACTGATCGAGGAGGAGCTTCTGCTCGCCTTGCCCATTGTGCCTGCTCATCATCCGGAAGAATGCCAGCAGCCGGCGGGTCTCGATGAGCCCGAACCGAGCGAGGACGAGTCAACGCGGTCCAACCCGTTCAGTGTATTGGCGCAGTTAAAGCGTGACCCAAACGTTTAGGAGTTAATCAATTATGGCTGTTCAGCAGAACAAAAAATCCCGCTCTGCCCGTGACATGCGCCGTTCGCACGACGCTCTCGAGGCTAGCACTCTGTCTGTAGAAAAAACCACTGGTGAAGTTCACCTGCGTCACCACGTATCGCCAGAAGGCGTATACCGTGGCCGTAAAGTGATCGACAAGGGCGCTGACGAGTAATCACTTGTCCGCTCAAGTCATCGCGATTGACGCAATGGGCGGGGACTTCGGTCCCCGCAGCATTGTTCAGGCCAGCCTTGCTTGCCTGTCTGCTACGCCCTCGCTGCACCTGACCCTCGTCGGTCAACCCTCCCTTCTTGAAGAATTGATCAACGGCCAATCGGCTGCCGATCGCGCGCGCCTGACGATTGTTGCGGCCAGCGAAGTCATCACCATGGACGAAAAACCGACCCAGGCCTTGCGCGGCAAGCCGGATTCGTCGATGCGTGTTGCTCTCGAACTGGTGCGTGACGGCAAGGCTCAAGCGTGTGTCAGTGCCGGTAATACCGGTGCGTTGATGGCGCTGTCGCGGTTCGTTCTGAAAACGTTACCGGGTATTGACCGTCCGGCCATGGTTGCCGCGATTCCGACGCAGAAGGGTTTTTGCCAGTTGCTCGATCTGGGCGCCAATGTCGATTGCAGTGCCGAGCATTTGCTGCAGTTTGCGGTGATGGGCTCGGTGGCGGCGCAGACGCTGGGCATCCATCGCCCGCGTGTCGCGCTGCTGAACATCGGCACCGAAGACATCAAGGGCAATCAGCAGGTCAAACTGGCTGCGACACTGCTGCAAGCTGCTCGCGGTATCAACTACATCGGTTTTATCGAAGGCGACGGGTTGTATCGCGGAGAGGCTGACGTGGTGGTTTGCGATGGTTTTGTCGGCAATATCCTGCTGAAGTCCAGCGAAGGCCTGGCGACGATGATTGCTGCACGTATTGAAGCGTTGTTCAAAAAGAATCTGGCTTCCCGTGCGGTAGGGGCTTTGGCGTTGCCACTGATGAAGCGCTTGCAGGCGGATCTGGCGCCGGCGCGACATAACGGCGCAAGCTTTCTCGGTTTGCAGGGTATCGTCGTGAAAAGTCACGGTTCGGCCGGGGTCCAGGGCTTTCAGAGCGCGATTCAGCGCGCGCTGATCGAGATTCAGGAGAATCTTCCCGAACGCCTCCACGGTCGTCTGGAGGATTTGTTGTCTTAGGCGTTTTCGTCGGACAATGCTTAAATGTGACCGCCCGGTTCAAAGGGCCATCCAACTGTCAGTTTCTTGCGTCCCCCAGCGGGGCGTCATTTTCCGACGACAAGATCATTAGGGGCTTGTTACATGTCTGCTTCCCTCGCATTCGTCTTTCCAGGACAGGGTTCGCAGTCCCTCGGCATGTTGGCCGAGCTGGGCGCGGAATATCCGTTGATCCTCGAAACGTTCAAAGAAGCTTCTGAGGCTCTGGGCTATGACCTGTGGGCACTGACCCAACAGGGCCCGGAAGAGCTGCTCAATCAAACCGATAAAACCCAACCGGCCATTCTGACCGCTTCGATCGCCCTGTGGCGTCTGTGGCTGTCTGAAGGCGGAGCGCGTCCGGCATTTGTTGCCGGTCACAGCCTGGGCGAATACAGCGCGCTGGTCGCTGCCGGCAGCCTGACACTGGCTGACGCGGTCAAGCTCGTTGAGCGTCGCGGTCAGTTGATGCAGGAAGCGGTTCCGGCCGGGCAGGGCGGCATGGCTGCCATTCTTGGTCTGGAAGATGCCGACGTGCTGGCAGCCTGCGCAGAAGCTGCGCAAGGCGACGTCGTCAGCGCCGTCAACTTCAATTCGCCAGGCCAGGTGGTAATCGCCGGGGCCAAGGCTGCTGTCGAGCGCGCCATCGAAGGCTGCAAGGCGCGTGGTGCCAAGCGCGCCATGCCGTTGCCAGTGAGCGTGCCTTCGCACTGTGAGCTGATGCGTCCGGCTGCCGAGCGCTTTGCTGAATCCATCGCCGCCATCGACTGGCAGGCGCCGCAGATCCCGGTCGTACAGAACGTCAGCGCGCAAGTGCCGGCCGATCTGGAAACCCTCAAGCGCGATCTGCTCGAACAACTCTATAAGCCAGTACGCTGGGTCGAGTCGGTACAGACTCTGGCCGCCAAGGGCGCGACCAATCTGGTCGAATGCGGCCCGGGCAAAGTGCTGGCCGGTCTGAACAAACGTTGCGCCGAAGGCGTCGCGACTTCCAACCTCAATACCCCAGACGCTTTCGCTGCCGCTCGTGCAGCGCAAGCCTGAATCAGGAGAAACTTGCATGAGTCTGCAAGGTAAAGTTGCACTGGTTACCGGTGCAAGCCGCGGCATTGGTCAGGCTATCGCGCTGGAACTGGGTCGTCAGGGCGCCATTGTCATTGGCACCGCGACCTCCGCTTCGGGCGCTGAGCGTATTGCTGCCACCCTGAAGGAAAACGGCATCCAGGGCACGGGCCTTGAGCTGAACGTCACCAGCGATGAATCGGTCAGCGCGGTGCTGGCAAGCATTCAGGAGCAGTTTGGTGCGCCAGTGGCGATCCTGGTCAATAATGCTGGCATCACCCGCGATAACCTGATGATGCGCATGAAAGACGACGAGTGGTACGACGTGATCGATACCAACCTGAACAGTCTGTTCCGCCTGTCCAAGGGCGTTCTGCGCGGAATGACCAAGGCGCGTTGGGGCCGAATTATCAGTATTGGCTCGGTAGTGGGTGCCATGGGCAACGCAGGCCAAGTAAACTATGCAGCCGCCAAGGCCGGTCTGGAAGGTTTCAGCCGTGCGATGGCGCGTGAAGTCGGTTCGCGTTCGATTACAGTCAACTCGGTAACCCCTGGGTTTATCGACACCGATATGACGCGCGAGCTGCCTGAAGCACAGCGTGAAGCCTTGCAGACGCAGATTCCGCTGGGTCGTCTGGGACAAGCTCAAGAGATCGCGTCTGTGGTCGCTTTTCTTGCATCCGACGGTGCGGCATACGTCACTGGGGCTACAATCCCGGTGAACGGTGGGATGTACATGTAAGTAAAATGTGACGGATTGCTTCAAAAAAATGTCATACGAGCTGTCTAAAATCCGTTATAAAGCTGCAATCTATTTATAGGCAGAGGGCCGCAGGGTTTGAGGAGTGAAGCTTTCAGTTGAAAAGCTGAAAAGTCTTTCTATACACTTACCCACTGGCCAGCTGCCTGAATTTGTCCATTAGGAGTGAAAACAAGGTATGAGCACCATCGAAGAGCGCGTCAAGAAAATCGTTGCCGAGCAACTGGGTGTTAAAGAAGAAGAAGTGGTCAACACTGCTTCCTTCGTTGAAGACCTGGGTGCCGACTCCCTTGACACCGTTGAGCTGGTGATGGCTCTGGAAGAGGAATTCGAGACCGAAATCCCTGACGAAGAAGCTGAAAAGATCACTACTGTACAAGCTGCAATCGACTACGTTACTAGCCACCAGGCGTAATAGTTTGTAATCGTTGTTTGCTGTCATGGAAAAACCGCACTGCCATCATGGCGTGCGGTTTTTTCTTTAGGCCTGATGCAAAATCGTCATTTGAAAAAGGAGAGTGCTGTGTCGCGTAGACGCGTCGTAGTCACCGGTATGGGTATGTTGTCGCCACTGGGCACGGATGTGCCGAGCAGTTGGCAGGGCATTCTGGCTGGCCGCAGTGGCATTGGTCTGATCGAACACACCGACCTTTCTGCCTATTCCACCCGCTTTGGCGGCTCGGTAAAGGGCTTCAATGTCGAGGAATACCTGTCGGTCAAGGAAGCGCGCAAGCTCGACCTGTTCATTCAGTACGGCCTCGCCGCAGGCTTTCAAGCCGTGCGCAACGCCGGTCTGGAAGTCACCGACGCCAACCGTGAACGCATTGGCGTGGCCATGGGTTCGGGTATCGGCGGTCTGACCAACATCGAAGAAACCAGCCGTACTCTGCATGAGACGGGTCCGCGTCGAATCTCGCCATTCTTCGTGCCAGGCTCGATCATCAATATGATTTCCGGTTTCCTGTCCATCCACCTGGGCGCACAGGGACCTAACTACGCCATCGCCACGGCGTGTACCACCGGTACGCACTGCATCGGCATGGCGGCGCGCAACATCATGTACGACGAAGCCGACGTGATGATCGCCGGCGGTGCCGAAATGGCTGCATGCGGTCTGGGCATGGGCGGCTTCGGCGCGTCCCGTGCACTGTCGACCCGCAACGACGAGCCAACCCGTGCCAGCCGTCCATGGGACAAGGGCCGTGATGGCTTCGTCCTTTCCGACGGTGCCGGTGCACTGGTTCTCGAAGAACTGGAGCACGCCAAGGCGCGTGGCGCGACCATCTACGCCGAGCTGATCGGCTTCGGCACCAGTGGCGATGCGTTCCACATGACTTCGCCACCCGCCGACGGTGCCGGTGCGGCACGCTGCATCACCAATGCGTTGCGCGATGCGAAGATCAACGTCGATCAAGTGCAGTACATCAACGCCCACGGCACTTCGACCCCGGCCGGCGACCTCGCCGAAGCCAACGCGATCAAGTCGGTGTTCGGTGACCACGCCTATAAGCTGGCAGTCAGCTCGACCAAATCGATGACCGGTCACCTGTTGGGTGCGGCGGGCGCAGTCGAGGCGATCTTCAGCGTGCTGGCGATCAACAGCCAGGTCGCACCGCCGACCATCAACCTCGATGAGCCGGACGAAGGCTGCGATCTCGATTTTGTGCCGCACACCGCGCGCAACATGGACATCGATGTCGTGCTGTCCAACTCCTTCGGTTTTGGCGGCACCAATGGCACCTTGGCATTCCGCCGGTTCGCAGGCTGATGGACAGTTGGGTCGACGGTCAACCGGCTGACGCTCTGTCGCTGAAAGATCGCGGCCTGGCTTACGGTGATGGTCTGTTCGAGACTATCGCTGTGCGTAGCGGCCAGCCGATCCTGCTGGATCGGCACCTGACGCGTCTGGCCGATGGCTGTTCGCGTCTGGCCATTGCGGCCGATATCGAGCTGATTCGCCATGAGCTGCTGAGTTATGCAGCAGCGATGGGCGAGGGTGTGCTCAAGCTCATCCTCAGCCGTGGCGACGGTTTGCGCGGTTATGCGCCCGACCCGGCGGCGCCGGGCCGACGCATTCTGCAAGGCAATCCTGCGGCGACTTACCCGGCTGTGCATGCTGAACAAGGCGTTCGCCTGTTTCCCTGCAACACGCGACTGTCCAAACAGCCGCTTCTCGCCGGACTCAAACATCTCAATCGATTGGAGCAGGTTCTCGCCCGTGCCGAATGGCAGGACAGCGAGCACGCCGAAGGCTTGATGCTGGATCAGGTCGGTCGAGTGATCGAGGGCGTGTTCAGCAATCTGTTTCTGGTAAGCGACGGTGTGCTGATAACGCCGGACCTCAAGCGTTGCGGTGTCGCCGGGGTGATGCGCGCCGAAATATTGTTTCAGGCCGAGTCATTGGCCATCCCCACGCAAATCGCCGATATCAGCCTCGAACAGCTGCAATGGGCTGATGAAGTGTTTGTCTGCAACAGTGTTTATGGTGTCTGGCCGGTACGCGCCTGTGCTGCACTGAGCTGGCCGGTTGGCCCGCTCACCCGTAAACTGCAAACCATTGCCCGCGCCCTATTGGATGCCTGATTTTGAGACGTAAACTTTTGCTGCTGCTGGAAACCGGACTGGTTCTGGCAGGGCTGTTGCTGGGCGCTAGCGCCTGGAAGATTCACTCCGCACTGGAGCAGCCGCTGAACATCACGCAGGAAGAGCTGCTGGATGTGCCGAAAGGCTCGACACCGACCCGTACTTTCCTTTCACTCGAAACCGATGGCGTCATCAAGGATGCGTTCTGGCTGCGGGTTTACTGGCGCTTCAATCTCGCGGGCACGCCGATTCACAGCGGTGAGTACCGTATGCAACCGGGCATGACCGTCAATGGTCTGATCGACTTGTGGAAGCGTGGTGAAGTGGTGCAGTACAGCCTGACGCTGGTCGAGGGCTGGAATTTCCATCAGGTGCGCGCGGCGTTGGCCAAGGATGACAAGGTCGAGCAGACCCTGGACGGTTTGAGCGACAGCGACGTCATGGCGAAGATTGGTCATAAAGGGTTGTTCCCGGAAGGCCGTTTCTTCCCTGATACCTACCGCTTTGTGCGCGGCATGTCCGATGCTGAGTTGTTGAAGAAAGCCTTTGATCGCCTTGATGAAGTGCTGGCGAAAGAATGGGAAAGTCGTTCTGCCGATGTGCCGTACACCGAACCTTATCAAGCGCTGATCATGGCGTCGCTGGTCGAGAAGGAAACCGGCGTGCCGCAGGAGCGTGGGCAGATTGCCGGTGTCTTTGTGCGTCGCCTGGCCTTGGGCATGCAACTGCAGACCGATCCGACCGTCATCTATGGTCTGGGCGATCGCTATACCGGCAAGTTGACCCGCGCGCATCTGAAAGAGCCGACGGCGTATAACACTTACGTGATCCCCGGCTTGCCGCCGACGCCGATCGCGATGGTTGGCCGCGAAGCGATTCACGCCGCATTGAACCCGGTAGACGGTACCAGCCTGTACTTTGTTGCGCGTGGTGACGGTAGTCATGTGTTCTCTGACGATCTCGATGCACATAACAATGCGGTGCGTGAGTACCAGCTCAAGCGCCGTGCCGATTACCGCTCCAGCCCTGCGCCGGCGCAAACGCCTGAAGCGGCTCCCGCTGCCGAGGATGCGATTCCTGCGGCATCTCCGGATGTAACACCGGAGTCGGTGCCACAGGTGGCACCACAGGAGCCAGCGCCGACTCCAGAAGCCGCCGCCCCACAAAACACGCAATGACTTTGATTAAGGACTGCCTGTGACTGGCTTGTTTATTACCCTGGAAGGCCCGGAAGGCGCCGGCAAAAGCACCAACCGCGAATACCTCGCCGAGCGCCTGCGCGCCGCCGGTATCGAAGTGGTGCTGACCCGTGAGCCCGGTGGCACGCCGCTGGCCGAGCGAATTCGCGAGGTGCTGCTGGCGCCGGCTGACGAAGTCATGAATCCGGATGCCGAACTGTTGCTGGTATTCGCTGCGCGTGCCCAGCATCTGGCCGAAGTAATTCGCCCGGCCATGGCCCGAGGCGCGGTGGTCCTGTGCGATCGCTTTACCGATTCCACTTACGCCTATCAGGGCGGCGGTCGCGGCTTGTCACTGGAGCGCATCGCCGCGCTGGAAACCTTTGTGCAAGGTGATCTGCGCCCGGACCTGACGCTGATTTTTGATCTGCCGGTGGAAATCGGTCTGGCCCGCGCCAGTGCCCGCGGTCGTCTGGATCGTTTTGAATTGGAAGGTCGGGCTTTTTTCGAGGCCGTGCGTAGCGCTTTCCTCAAACGTGCCGAAGCCGATCCTGCGCGCTATGTGCGCATCGATGCCGGTCAGCCATTGGCCAAGGTTCAACAATCGCTGGATACCCTGATTCCGAATCTGCTGGAGCTGGCCCGTGGCTGAGGCCTACCCGTGGCAGGACAGCCTCTGGCAGCAACTGGCCGGGCGTAAGCAGCACGCACACGCCTATCTGCTGCATGGCCCGGCCGGGATCGGCAAGCGCGCACTGGCCGAGCGTCTGATGGCGAGTCTGTTGTGCCAGCGTCCGACGCCGGAAGCCTGCGGCGAGTGCAAATCCTGCCTGCTGCTCAAGGCCGGTAGTCACCCGGATAATTACATCCTCGAACCGGAAGAAGCCGACAAGGCGATCAAGGTCGATCAGGTGCGTGATCTGGTCAGTTTCGTGGTGCAGACCGCGCAACTGGGCGGGCGCAAAGTGGTGCTGATCGAGCCAGTCGAGGCGATGAACATCAACGCCGCCAACGCCTTGCTGAAAAGTCTTGAAGAGCCGTCCGGCGATACCGTGTTGCTGTTGGTCAGCCATCAGACCAGCCGTTTGCTGCCGACGATCAAGAGCCGCTGCGTGCAACAGGCCTGTCCGCTGCCCGGCGAAGCGATGAGCCTGCAATGGCTGGCCCAGGCGTTGCCGGATTGCTCCGAAGACGAACGTGTCGAATTGCTGACGCTGGCGGCCGGCTCGCCGTTGATGGCGGTCAGTCTGCAGTCTCAGGGCGTGCGCGAGCAGCGTGCACAAGTGGTCGAAGGCGTGAAAAAACTGCTCAAGCAGCAGCAGTCGCCGACGCAACTGGCCGAAGAATGGAAAAGCATTCCGATGCTGCGTCTGTTCGACTGGTTCTGCGATTGGTCGAGTCTGATCCTGCGTTATCAACTGACTCAGGATGAAGCCGGCCTCGGCCTGACCGACATGCGCAAGGTCGTACAGTACCTGGCGCAGAAAAGTGCGCAAGGTAAAGTCCTCGAGATTCAGGACTGGATCCTCGCCCAGCGCCAGAAAGTCCTGAGCAAGGCCAACCTCAATCCGGCCTTGCTGCTGGAAGCGTTGTTGGTGCAATGGGCGGGATTGCCTGGTCAAAGATAAGAATGTGTACCTAGACTCTGAACATCAGCAGTGGAGGTCAACATGAATGAACCCGTCAGCCCGGGGCCGCGCAACGGCATTTTGTCCCTGACCATCAAGGACAAGTCAGTGCTCTACGCCGCCTACATGCCGTTCATCAAGAACGGTGGCCTGTTCATCCCGACCAACAAGAGTTACAGGTTGGGCGATGAGGTGTTCATGCTGCTCAACCTGATGGACGAGGCCGAGAAGATCCCGGTGGCCGGCAAGGTTGCGTGGATCACCCCGAAAGGGGCGCAAGGCAATCGCGCTGCCGGCGTCGGCGTACAGTTCAACGATGGCGACAATACCGCGCGCAGTCGCATCGAAACCCATTTGGCCGGAGCGCTTAAATCCGACCGTCCCACTCATACGATGTAAGTAGCCGTCTTTTTATGCTTGTAGATTCCCATTGTCACCTTGATCGCCTTGACCTCGCCGCCCATGACGGCTCGCTGGATGCCGCACTGGATGCGGCCCGTGGGCGCGGAGTAGGGCACTTCCTGTGTATCGGCGTGAGTGCGGACAACGCCGCTGACGTCAAAGCCCTGGCTGAGCGTTATGACGACGTTGATTGTTCGGTTGGCGTGCATCCGCTCGATGTGCAGCCGGGCGCTGCGCCTGCGCTGGATTGGCTGTTGCACGAGCTCAACCACCCGAAAGTGGTGGCGATCGGTGAAACCGGTCTGGATTATCACTACGAGCCGGAAGCCGCCGAGCTGCAGCAGGAATCATTCCGTCTGCACCTGCAAGCGGCGCAGCACACTGGCAAACCGGTGATCATCCACACCCGTGGCGCCCGTGCCGACACCCTTGAGTTGCTGCGCGAAGCGGCGTTGCCGCAGGCCGGTGTGCTGCATTGCTTCACCGAAGACTGGGACATGGCCAAGGCTGCACTGGACATGGGTTATTACATTTCCTTGTCGGGCATTGTCACATTCCGCAATGCCGATGCGTTGCGCGACGTCGCGAGCAAGGTCCCGGCCGATCGTTTGCTGGTGGAAACCGACTCGCCGTATCTGGCGCCGATACCTTATCGCGGCAAGCCCAATCTGCCGCAGTACGTGCGCGAAGTGGCGGAATTCCTGGCGATGCTGCGCGGGGAAAACTACGAGCGTTTTGCCGAGCAAACCACCGAGAACTTCAAGCGTCTGTTCCCGCTGGCCTCCGTTAAATCTGCCGTGTAGGAGCTGCCGAAGGCTGCGATCTTTTGATCTTGATTTTGACAGGCAAAGGCAAAAGATCGCAGCCT
>NZ_AKJR01000100.1:0-12685 GCF_000282235.1 Pseudomonas sp. GM24
GAGGGCTGGGGTGAGGGTTGGCTTTCGCTTTTAGCGCCTTAGTTGAACTCGTCACCCACCGGATACCGGCTGGCATTCAAGCTCTCTTTGATCTTGCGCAAATGCGGCTGGAAATCCACTCCGCGACGCAAGGTCATCCCGGTCGCCAACACATCCAGCACCGTCAACTGAATGATCCGCGACGTCATCGGCATATAAATGTCGGTGTCTTCCGGCAACGGAATATTCAGGCTCAAGGTACTCGCCTTGGCCAGCGGCGAATTCTCCGCCGTCAAACCCAACACCGAAGCGCCGTTCTCGCGAGCAATGCGCGCCACTTCGACCAGCTCACGGGTACGGCCGGTGTAGGAGATGATCACGAACAACTCACCGGTGTGCGCCACCGAGGCAATCATCCGTTGCATCAACACATCGGCGTGCGCGGTGACGGCGAGGTTGAAGCGGAAGAACTTGTGCTGCGCATCCAGCGCCACCGGCGCCGAAGCGCCGAGGCCGAAGAAGTGGATCTGTCGTGCTTGAATCAACAGGTCGACGGCGCGGCTGATCAGGTTCGGATCGAGCGCCTGGCAAGCACTGTCCAGCGACGCGATGGCGCTGCCGAAAATCTTCTGCGTGTACGCCTCGGGATTGTCGTCGGCCTCGACCGCGCGGCTGACATACGCCGCGCCGCTGGCCAGGCTCTGCGCCAGTTGCAGCTTGAGTTCGGGATAGCCGCTGACACCGAACGAACGGCAGAAACGGTTGACCGTCGGTTCGCTCACCGAGGCCGCCTGGGCGAGGGCGGCGATGCTGAAGCGGGTGGCCTGCTGCGGGTTGAGCAGGATCACCTCGGCGACTTTGCGTTCGGCCTTGTTCAGGTCTTCAAGGCGACTCTGGATCTGTTCCAGTAAATTTCGCACGCGGTCCATATGGAATTCCTAATTCACCTGCGCAAAGGTGCGCCGGGCTATGCAAATTGGGCCTTTGATATGGCCCGTAACGGTGGCCTATCCTACTGATGGCTCCGACCGACCACCACTCGGAATCTGTATTTTGCGAAAATGTTGTGGTTATTACTACATTTTCCCTTGAGTGATGCCTTGAAAAAAGGTATTTGTAGCTTAACTTGATAAAAGAACAAACATCATGCCTTCGATTACGGTTGAACCGTGCACCTTTGCCTTGTTCGGCGCGCTTGGCGATCTGGCCCTGCGCAAGCTGTTTCCTGCCCTTTATCACCTCGATGGCGCTGATCTGCTGCACGAGGACACGCGCATCATCGCGTTGGCCCGTGAAGAAGGTTCCGAGCAACAGCACATGGCGTTCATCGCCGCCGAACTGCGTCGTTATGTAGGCAAAGAGCTGGACGAGGCCGTCGCCGAGCGTTTTCTCGCACGCCTGACCTACCTGCACGTCGACTTCCTCAGATCTGAAGATTATGTGGCGCTGGCCGAACTGGCTGGCAGCACGCAACGCATGATTGCCTACTTCGCCACGCCGGCGGCGGTGTACGGCGCGATCTGCGAGAACCTGGCGAAAGTCGGTCTGGCAGAAAATACCCGTGTGGTGCTGGAAAAACCGATCGGCTCCGACCTCGAATCGTCGCGCAAGGTGAACGACGCGGTAGCGCAGTTCTTCCCGGAAAACCGCACCTACCGCATCGACCACTACCTGGGCAAAGAAACCGTTCAGAACCTGATCGCCCTGCGCTTCGCCAACAGCCTGTTCGAAACCCAGTGGAACCAGAATTACATCTCCCACGTGGAAATCACCGTGGCCGAGAAGGTTGGCATCGAAGGCCGCTGGGGCTACTTCGACAAGGCCGGCCAACTGCGCGACATGATCCAGAATCACCTGTTGCAGTTGCTCTGCCTGATCGCCATGGACCCGCCGGCTGACCTGTCCGCCGACAGTATCCGTGACGAGAAAGTCAAAGTGCTCAAGGCGCTCGCGCCGATCAGCCCGGAAGGCCTGACCACGCAGGTCGTGCGCGGCCAGTACATCGCCGGCCACAGCGAAGGCAAATCCGTACCGGGTTACCTCGAAGAACCGAATTCCAACACCCAGAGCGACACCGAAACCTTCGTCGCTCTGCGTGCCGACATCCGCAACTGGCGCTGGGCCGGCGTGCCGTTTTACCTGCGTACCGGCAAACGCATGCCGCAGAAACTGTCGCAGATCGTCATCCACTTCAAGGAACCGTCGCACTACATTTTTGCGCCGGAACAACGCCTGCAGATCAGCAACAAACTGATCATCCGCCTGCAACCGGACGAAGGCATTTCCTTGCGCGTGATGACCAAAGAGCAGGGCCTGGACAAAGGCATGCAACTGCGCAGCGGGCCGCTGCAACTGAATTTCTCCGACACCTGGCGTAGCGCGCGGATCCCCGATGCCTACGAGCGGTTGTTGCTGGAAGTGATGAACGGCAATCAGAACCTGTTTGTCCGTAAAGATGAAATTGAAGCCGCGTGGAAGTGGTGTGACCAGCTGATCGCCGGGTGGAAAAAATCCGGTGACGCGCCCAAGCCGTATGCGGCCGGGTCGTGGGGGCCGATGAGCTCCATTGCATTGATCACGCGGGACGGGAGGTCGTGGTATGGCGATATCTGATGTGCAACTGCCTGCGGGCGTGAACGCTCACGAATACAAGAGCCCGGTGCTGTTGGCCGAAGGTCTGGCGCTGAACGTCGCCAAGCAATTGAGCGAGGCCATTGCCGCACGCGGCAACGCGGTGCTGGTGGTGTCTGGCGGTCGTAGCCCGGTGGCGTTTTTCCAGCACCTGGCCAAGCAGGATCTGGACTGGTCGAAGGTCGTCGTGACCCTCGCCGACGAACGCTGGGTACCGGTTGAACACGCCGACAGCAATGCCGGTTTGCTCAAGCAATATTTGCTCAAAGGCCCGGCGGCCAAGGCGCAGTTCCTCAGCCTGTATAGCGCGGCGGCCAACGTCGAGCAGGCTGCTGAACAGGCTGATCGATTGCTCGCGGAATTGCCGCCGATTGATGTGCTGGTGCTGGGCATGGGCGATGACGGCCACACCGCGTCGCTGTTCCCCGACAGCCCGAACCTCACCGAAGCCTTGCAGGCTGATGGCGCGCGCCGTTGCTGGCCGATGCTGGCGCCGAGCGTGCCGCGTCAGCGTCTGACCATGAGCCGAGCGCTGCTGGCCTCTGCGAAGCACAAGATTCTGTCGATTTCCGGTCAGTCGAAACTGACCACCCTGAATGCCGCACTGGCATCCGACGACGTCGCCACCATGCCGGTGCGCGCGTTTCTGCAACCTACGTTAGAGATTTACTGGTGCCCATGAGCCAAGGAACAGCCGCTATGACAACCCCATCCCCGACCGTTTCCATGGCGGACAAAGTTGCCCTGATCGACAGCCTCTGCGCCAAGGCGCGGATCCTGCCGGTGATCACTATCGCTCGTGAACAGGACGTGCTGCCACTGGCCGACGCTCTGGCTGCCGGTGGTCTGACCGCGCTGGAAGTGACCCTGCGTTCGCAGTTCGGCCTCAAGGCCATTCAGATCCTGCGCGACCAGCGTCCAGAACTGATGACCGGTGCCGGCACCGTACTGGATCGCAACATGCTGTCCGCTGCCGAAGCGGCCGGTTCGCAATTCATCGTCACCCCGGGCATTACCCGTGACTTGCTCGAAGCCAGCGTCGACAGCCCGATTCCGCTGTTGCCGGGCATCAGCAACGCCTCCGGCATCATGGAAGGTTATGGTCTGGGTTATCGCCGCTTCAAGCTGTTCCCGGCTGAGGTCAGCGGTGGCGTGGCGGCAATCAAGGCCCTCGGCGGCCCGTTCGGCGAAGTGAAATTCTGCCCGACTGGCGGCGTCGGCCCGGCCAACATCAAGAGCTACATGGCGCTGAAAAACGTCATGTGCGTCGGCGGTAGCTGGATGCTTGATCCGGAGTGGATCAAGAACGGCGACTGGGCGCGTATTCAGGAATGCACCGCCGAGGCATTGGCGCTGCTGGACTGATTGTTACCAGACACTTCGTTGTGTGTTCTACGGCTTTACGGTGCGCTTGGTCGGTGCACCGTTTTTTTTTGCCTGAAAATTGCTATGTAGAAGCTATGTATGTAGCAAGTGAAACGAGGCTGCGATCTTTTGACCTTGCTCTTGAGCGCCAACATCAAAAGATCGCAGCCTTCGGCAGCGCCTATATCGACACCGTTACGACGCGATACATAGTTACCGCACAACCGCGTTGGCGTGGCGCTAATCTGCGTTCATCTTACGGAAGAGAGAACGCCTCATGGACGACCATCAATCAGCAGACTTGCCCCATCAGCCTCTTCGGCAACGGCACACTCATATCCCTGGCAGCTTCGATTGGCGCAAAACCGAAGGCAAGGTGCGCAACATCAGTGGCGGCATCGAAGGCCTGCCCCTGATTTTGCGTCTGGTCCTGGTCGACGCCATGACCGGTGAGCCAGTGGTTGGCGCCGAGGTCCGGATCGAACAGAACATCGGCGCCGACAGCCTGTGCGGCGCCCAGTCGACCGACAGCCAAGGCATCGTGCGGTTTACCAGTATTTACCCGGATCAGCACTCTGGCGGGGCCTCGTGCATCGCCATGACCGTGTGCATCGCCAGTGATGATCAACACCCGCAGCCACATCAGGAGGCCTGGGCAGGACGGCTGCATCTTCCCAGTGTATGTGGCTGTGAAGCGGTGGGCGATGACGCCTCGCGGCTGTCGTTGCGAGCGATTGGCGGGGAGGGTCTTGAGGACGGCTACTTCGGCAGCCTGACGATCGGCGTCGACACCTTTGCGTTGTCGTCGCAGATCGGCCTTGCTGGCTACGAGAAGTCCACAGGCGCGGTGTTTTAGCGCAGCTCGTTCAGCGCGCGGACCAGCAACTGCATGTCGCCAGCGGTGGTGGTCAGCCCCGGTGTAATGCGGATGCTCGGTCCGCTGGCGGCGCCGTTACGCACCACGGTGAACAGGTTGTAATCATTGAGCAGGCGCTCCGCCATCGCTTGTTGATCGTCGTGCCGGGTGAAACGCAGCGATGTGATGCCGCAATACAGCCTTGGATCGTCTGGCGTCATGACTTCGATGCCCGGCAAGTGCCTTACCGCGCTGACCCACAGATTGCGCAGATAATTGACGCGAGCGCCTTTGGCCGGTGCACCGCCGAGGGAGCGGTGCTCCTCGAACACCAGTGGCAAGGTCATCAGTGCTGGAATGTTCGGCGTGCTGTACGACGTGCGCGCACGGATATCATTGGCCGGGTAATGCATTTCATCCATGTCCGGATCGATATCGATCAAGCGTTGCGGCGCGATATAGAGGAAGCCGAGGGTGAGCGGTGCGCCGATCCATTTGTGCAGGTTGAATCCGGCGAAAGAGATGCCGAGGGCATCAAGATCGAACTCGATCTGACCGAGTGCATGGGCGCCGTCGAGGATGACATCGACGCTATGCTCTTTGGCGAGCGCGGCGATGGCTTGAACCGGCATCACCAGACCGGTGCGGTGAGTGACGTGAGTCAGGGCCATCAGCTTGATCTTCGGGTGGCCGCTGAACGCTTCGCGGTAAGTCTCCACCAGGCTGTCGTAACTCGCTGGGTGCGCGTGGGCAATCTCGATCACCTCGGCGCCACGATGTCTGGCCAGCCAGCGCATGGCGCCTTTGACCGTGTCGTATTCCAGATCACTGATCAGCACCTGATCGCCCGGTTGCAAACGGTTGTAGTTGCGGATCAGCGACTGCAGGCCTTCGGTGGCGTTACGGGTGAAGGCTACGCTCTGCGCGCGCACACCGATCAGCTCGGCCAGTTGCGCACGGATATCGAGGTTGTCGTGCTGCTCGAAACGCTGGCGCACGTACACCGAATTGCTGGTGTTGATCAGCTCGATATTGCGCTGGTATTCCTCGATTACTGTGCGCGACATGCGCCCGAAGTAACCGTTTTCCAGGTTCACGGGACCGGGTTGAACGTCGTAACGGTCGGCGAATGTTTGCCAGAAGGCTTCGTCACGGGCACGGCGGGTGTTATCGGGCATGGTCGGCTGACTCTAGAGAGGAGGGCGCTTCAATGGCGCGGGGCAGGTTTGCCGTGTTTGGCGCGCAGCGGTTCGAGCAAGTCCGAGAGGCCGTTATGGTCGATCTCCTGCATCAGCGCGAGCAGGCCGCCGAGTTCGCCGTGAGGGAAACCTTCACGGGCAAACCAGTTCAGGTACGGCCCCGGGAGGTCGGCAATGATTCGGCCCTTGTACTTGCCGAAGGGCATTTCGCGGGTGATCAGCAGTTCGAGTTTTTCGGGATTCATCAGGGATTTCGTCTGGCTTCAAATCAGCTTGGAAAATACAGGCATTCTGCATGCAGGCCAAATGACAGATCATGCAAATAACCGTGATACAGATAGTTCACTTATCTTTAACTCATTGATAATTAAAGAAATTCTATAAATAAAAAAGCTGGCACGCACACTGCAATATCCCTTGCATCTTCAACCAATCGCAAGGAATTGAAAAATGACCGACATGAATAAAGAAGCCATCTCTGTACTCAATGACCTGATTGAAACCTGCAAGGACGGTCAGGAAGGGTTCAAGACTTGCGCCGAAGACATCAAACATCCAGAACTGAAAACCCTGTTTGTCACCCGCTCTGCCGATTGCGCAACCGCTGCAGCAGAACTGCAGGCCGAAGTTCGCAAGCTGGGCGGCGATCCGGAAACTTCCACCAGCGTCAGCGGTGACCTGCACCGTCGTTGGGTCGACGTCAAAGCCATGTTCACCGGCAAGGACGAAGAGGCTGTGCTGAACGAAGCCGAGCGCGGTGAAGACCACGCACTGAAGGCCTACAAAGAAGCCCTCGAGAAAATCACCAAGCACAACCTGGTGGGTATTCGTGATCTGGTTGAACGCCAATACCACGGCGTACAACGCAACCACGACCAGGTGAAAGCCCTGCGTAACCAGGCTCGCGCTCGCTCTTAAGCGTTCGCCGGGTACAAAAAACGCCAGCGAGTCTGGCGTTTTTTTTGTCTGGGGGAAAGCCAAAGCAAGGGCCCCTCACCCTAGCCCTCTCCCGGAGGGAGAGGGGACTGATCGGGGTGTTCTTTCGAGGTACGCCGACCTGGGGTACCGAGTCGAACCAGGGATTTGAAATCCACATAGATCGGCTCCCTTTCCCCCTCGCCCCCCAGGGGGAGAGGGCTGGGGTGAGGGGGAAAAGCGCTCACTGACACACCACAAATCAATCAGCCAATGCTGATCGCCGGCAGCGTCGGCAACGTTACCGTCTGCTGCTTGCGCGGCGCCAGAATCTCCGCCTCACCATCCACTACCAACTCATCGCGCTGGTTGAACACACGAGTGGCAATGCGCACACGAAACTTCGGCAGCTTCTCGAGAATTTCCAGACGCACGGTCAGCGTGTCACCGATCTTCACCGGTTTCTGAAAACTCATCTGCTGGCCAATATAAATAGTGCCCGGCCCAGGCAGTTCACAGGCCACCGCTGCACTGATCAAAGCACCGCTGAACATACCGTGAGCGATACGCTCCTTGAACATGCTCGCGGCGGCAAATTCGGCGTCAAGGTGCACCGGGTTGTGGTCGCCGGACATGGCGGCGAACAGTTGAATGTCGCGCTCTTCGACGGTCTTGCTGTAGCTGGCGGTCTGGCCGACTTCGAGGGCTTCGTAAGGGATGTTGGTAACCTGGGTCATCGGTCTCGATTCCTGTGACGGATTCAGTGAATCCACAAAAAATTATTCGCTGCGCTGAGGGCGCGGATGGCTCAGGGCCTGATCGATCCAGGCCAGCACATCAGCGATCACTTCGTCGCGATTGGTTTCGTTGAACAATTCGTGCCGCGCCTGCGGGTAGATCTTCAGTTGCAGGTGCTGGCTGCCGGCCGTGCGCAAGGCATTGGCCAGATCTGTCAGACGCTTGCCTTCACTCACCGGATCACATTCGCCGCCGATTACCAGCAGCGGCAGGCCCGGATCGATCTGCGCGAGATTGGACGCTTTGCTGATCTGCTGCAAGCCGCCGAGCAGGTCGATCCACAGTTGATTGGTGCAGCGAAAGCCACACAGCGGGTCGTCGGCGTACAAGTCGACCTCCGCCGGATCGCGGCTGAGCCAGTCGAAGCGTGTGCGCACCGGTTTGAATTGGTTATTGAATGAGCCGAACGACAGCCATTCGATCAGCGCACTGCGGCCCTTGCCACCCTGACGGAGTTTTTCCAGGCGGGCGATCTGCCGCGCAGCGCGGTACAGCGCAACAGGCTGAAAGTTGGAACCACTGAGAATCGCTCCGTGCAGACTGGCGCTGTGATGCAGCAAATAACCTTGGGCGATGTAACTGCCCATGCTGTGGCCCAGCAGGATGATCGGCACGCCGGGGTGCTGCTGGCCGATGTGCTGATTGAGGCTGGCCAGATCGCCGAGCACTTTGCACCAGCCATCGTCATCGGCGAAGTGGCCGAGGGTACCGTGATTGGCGGTTTTGCCATGTCCGCGTAAATCCGGCGCATACACGCCATATCCTTTGTCGCAAAACGTGTCGGCCAGTCGTGCGTAGCGGCCGCTGTGTTCCGCCATGCCATGGGCCAGCAGGATCACCGCTTTCAACGGCGCCGCCGGCAGCCATTGATTGACGAACAGGCGGCTGCGGTCACTCGCGTCCAGCCATAGGGTGTCGTGGATCATGGCGATTCCTTTGCTCAGAGTCGGATCATTGTATAGCGCGTCTGATCAGCCCACGCCACGGCAGGAAGATTCACACGATCAATGACGGCTTTGCCCATATTTGCCTCAATGGCCATAACTGCTAGTGTCCGTGAAGCTCCGCTTTTTCAGAAATGACAGAAAGCGGCCCCGGATCAGCTCAGGTAAAGAGGACAAGAACAATGCAACCTGATTTCTGGAACGACAAACGCCCGGCCGGCGTACCGCTGGACATCGACATGGGAGAGTTCAAGTCGGTGATCGAGGTGTTCGAGCGTTCCTGCAAGAAGTTCGCTGATCGCCCGGCGTTCAGCAACATGGGCATCACCCTGACCTACGCTGAACTCGAGCGTCAGAGCGCCGCCTTCGCCGGTTACCTGCAGGCGCATACCGATCTGGTTCCGGGCGATCGCATTGCGGTGCAGATGCCCAACGTCCTGCAACTGCGTGCCGGGCTGATCGTGGTCAACACCAACCCGCTGTACACCGCGCGGGAGATGCGCCATCAGTTCAAGGATTCCGGCGCACGAGCACTGGTGTACCTGAACATGTTCGGCCAGAAAGTCCAGGAAGTGCTGCCCGACACCGACATTCAATACCTGATCGAAGCGAAGATGGGCGACCTGATGCCCGCCGCCAAGGGCTGGCTGGTCAACACCGTGGTCAGTAAAGTGAAGAAAATGGTCCCGGCGTATTCGCTGCCGCAGGCGATCTCCTTCAAAAGTGCACTGCGCATGGGCCGTGGCCTTGGGGTCAAGCCGCTGAAGGTCGGTCTCGACGACATCGCCGTGCTGCAATACACCGGCGGCACCACCGGCCTGGCCAAAGGCGCGATGCTCACTCACGGCAATCTGGTGGCGAACATGCAGCAAGTGCGCGCCTGTCTCGCGCAACTCGGCCCGGACGGCCAGCCGCTGCTGCGCGAAGGCCAGGAAGTGATGATTGCGCCGCTGCCGCTGTATCACATCTATGCCTTCACCGCGAACTGCATGTGCATGATGGTTTCCGGCAACCACAACGTGCTGATCACCAACCCGCGCGACATTGCCGGCTTCATCAAGGAGCTGAAGAACTGGCGCTTCTCGGCGCTGCTGGGCTTGAACACCTTGTTCGTGGCGCTGATGGATCACGCGGATTTCAAGACCCTCGATTTCTCCAGTCTGAAGCTCACCAACTCCGGCGGCACCGCGCTGGTCAAGGCCACCGCCGAGCGCTGGGAGCAAATAACCGGTTGCCGCATCACCGAAGGTTACGGCCTCACCGAAACTTCACCGGTGGCCTGTACCAACCCGTACGGCGATCAATCGCGGCTGGGCACGGTCGGCCTGCCAGTGCCGGGCACGTTGCTGAAAGTCATCAACGATGACGGTGTCGAACAGCCGATGGGCGAGCGCGGCGAGTTGTGCATCAAGGGCCCGCAGATCATGAAGGGCTACTGGCACAAACCGGAAGCCACCGCCGAAGTGCTGGATGCCGAGGGCTGGTTCAAGTCCGGTGACATTGCGGTGATCGATCCGGACGGTTTTGTGCGAATCGTCGATCGCAAGAAGGACATGATCATCGTCTCCGGTTTCAACGTGTACCCCAATGAAATCGAAGACGTGGTGATGGCGCATCCGAAAGTCGCCAATTGCGCAGTGATCGGCGTGCCGGACGAGCGCTCGGGCGAGGCGGTGAAGTTGTTTGTGGTGGCGCGGGAAACGGGGGTCAGTCTTGAAGAGCTCAAAGCCTACTGCAAAGAGAATTTCACCGCTTACAAAGTGCCGAAACACATTGTGTTGCGTGAGTCATTGCCGATGACGCCTGTCGGGAAAATTCTGCGGCGCGAGTTGCGCGATATCGCTTAAAGACCAGAAGCAAAAAGATCGCAGCCTGCGGCAGCTCCTACCTTGGAATACATTTCCTGTAGGAGCTGCCGAAGGCTGCGATCTTTTGCTTTAAGTCCCCGAAAACCGGGGCTTTAAGGTTGTTCTAGGATTTTTGCTCTAAAATGACTGCTAGATAGTCTTGAGTCATGATAATGACTGTAGGGGCCGCTTTTGGCTCTAGTCGACCCTTTGCAAAGCTGCTACTCTCGGCGCGCTTTGTGACTTCTCGGCCTATATAAAAGCCAGATTCACCAATACCAAACACACACCAATAATAATCGCATCAAATGCGGTGAAGAATTCGCGTTGCTGAGGAGTGGGCTTCCATGATCGAAGACTTTTGGAAGGATAAATACCCGGCTGGAATTGCTGCCGACATCAATCCGGACGAGTATCCGAACATTCAGGCAGTGTTGAAGCAATCCTGCCAACGCTTCGCCAACAAACCGGCTTTCAGCAACCTGGGCAAGACAATCACCTACGGTGAATTGTACGAATTGTCCGGTGCGTTTGCCGCGTATCTGCAACAGCATACCGATTTGCAGCCCGGCGATCGAATCGCCGTGCAACTGCCCAACGTTCTGCAGTACCCGGTGGCCGTCTTCGGTGCGATCCGCGCCGGGCTGATCGTGGTCAACACCAACCCGCTGTACACCGCGCGGGAAATGGAACACCAATTCAATGACTCCGGCGCCAAGGCGCTGGTGTGCCTGGCGAACATGGCGCACCTGGCCGAAGCCGTGGTGCCGAAAACCGGCGTCAAACACGTTATCGTCACTGAAGTCGCCGACCTGTTGCCGCCGATCAAGCGTCTGCTGATCAACAGCGTCATCAAGTACGTGAAAAAAATGGTGCCGGCCTATCACCTGCCCAAAGCCGTCAAGTTCAACGACGTGCTGAGCAAGGGTCAGGGCCAGCCGGTGGCCGAAGCCAATCCGCACAGCGGCGACGTTGCGGTGCTGCAATACACTGGCGGCACTACTGGCGTGGCCAAAGGCGCGATGCTGACCCATCGCAACCTTGTCGCCAACATGCTGCAGTGCAAAGCGCTGATGGGCTCCAACCTCAATGAAGGTTGCGAAATCCTGATCACGCCGCTGCCGCTGTACCACATCTATGCGTTCACCTTTCATTGCATGGCGATGATGCTGATCGGCAACCACAACATCCTGATCAGCAACCCGCGCGACCTGCCGGCGATGGTCAAGGAACTGTCGAAGTGGAAGTTCAGCGGTTTCGTCGGTCTCAACACGCTGTTCGTGGCGCTGTGCAACAACGAAGGTTTCCGCAAGCTGGATTTCTCTGCGCTGAAAGTCACCTTGTCCGGCGGCATGGCCCTGCAACTGGCTGCTGCCGAGCGCTGGAAAGCGGTGACCGGTTGCGCTATCTGTGAAGGTTACGGCATGACCGAAACCAGTCCGGTGGCCACGGTCAACCCGATCCAGAACATCCAGATCGGCACCATCGGTATTCCGGTGCCATCGACACTGTGCAAAGTCATCGACGATGCGGGTGTCGAGCAGCCGTTGGGTGAAATCGGCGAGCTGTGCGTCAAAGGCCCGCAAGTGATGAAGGGTTACTGGCAGCGTCAGGAAGCCACCGATGAAATGCTCGACAGCGAAGGCTGGTTGAAGACCGGTGACATCGCGCTGATCCAGCCGGACGGCTACATGCGCATCGTCGATCGCAAGAAAGACATGATTCTGGTCTCCGGTTTCAACGTCTACCCGAACGAACTGGAAGACGTGCTGGCGACCCTGCCGGGCGTGTTGCAGTGCGCGGCCATCGGCGTGCCGGACGAGAAGTCGGGCGAGGCGATCAAGATCTTCATCGTTGCCAAGCCGGGCGTCACGCTGACCAAGGAAACGGTGATGGAGCACATGCGTGCCAACGTCACCGGCTACAAGGTGCCGCGTTCGGTGGAATTCCGCGATGCGCTGCCGACCACCAACGTCGGCAAGATCCTGCGCCGCGAGTTGCGTGATGAAGAGCTGAAGAAGATCAAGGCCAAGTCCGCCGCCTAAAACACGAAGCCCCGCAGATGCGGGGCTTTTTGTTGGGGCAGGCTGTAGATTTGCAGTGCTTGGTAAATCTACCCCCTCACCCCAACCCTCCCGAAACGTCGGACCG
>NZ_AKJR01000101.1:0-21687 GCF_000282235.1 Pseudomonas sp. GM24
GGCTGCGATCTTTTGATTTTTACTTTATTGGTTGCGCAGGCTTTCCAGCAACTTGTGCGTCGGATACCCATCCGCCGGCCAGCCAAACGACTGCTGGGCACTGCGAATCGCTTTGCGCGTATTGGCGCCGATGATCCCGTCCGCTGTGCCGGCATCGTAATTGCGAGCGCTCAGCAATGTCTGCAATTCCATACGCTCGGTGCGGCTCAGCGGCAGGTCATCTTTCGGCCAACTGCCGTTGATCAAACCGCCACCGCTGAAACGCTCGGACAACAGGCTCACTGCCAGCGCGTACGACGAGGAGTTGTTGTACTTGAGGATCGCGCGGAAGTTGTCGAGGATCAGGAACGCCGGCCCACGATAACCAGCCGGCAGCAGCAGTGCGGCAGAAAGCTGTTCAGAGCCTGCTGGCACCTGACCGCCATTCGGCAGAGTCACGCCCAACTGACGCCATTCGGCGACGCTCTTGCGAATCGCACCATCAGCCAGTGTGTAGTTGAAGCTGCTCGGCAACTGCACTTCAAACCCCCACGGCTGACCACGCTGCCAGCCGGAGCTTTGCAGGTAGTGCGCGGTCGATGCCAGTGCGTCAGCAGGGCTGCCCCAGATATCGCGGCGACCGTCACCGTCGAAGTCCACGGCATGAGTGTTGTAGGTGGTCGGAATGAACTGGGTCTGCCCCATCGCGCCAGCCCAGGAACCGAGCATCTTCTCCGGCGTGATATCGCCTTGTTGCAGGATCTGCAGGGCGGCGATCAGCTGTGCATGAGCAAAGCCCGGGCGGCGGCCTTCGTAGGCGAGGGTGGCCAGCGAGTTGATCACCGACTTGCTGCCCTGAAACTGGCCGAAGTTGCTTTCCATGCCCCACACCGACACTAGTGCCTGGCGGTCGACGCCATATCGCTGTTCGATGCTTTGCAGAATATCGGCGTACTGACTGATCAGTGCCTGGCCTTTACGCACACGCAGTGGCGACAGGGCGCCGTCGAGGTATTCCCACACCGGGCGGGAGAACTCCGGCTGACTGCGATCGGCACGAATCACACTGGCGTCGAAGCTGACATTGGCAAACGCCTGATCAAACAGCTCGGCACGAATCCCGGCGGCCAGGGCATCTTTGCGAAAGCTCGCCTGCCATTCGGCAAAGGTCTGCGTTGGCTGCAGATCGAGAGGGTCGGCGGACGGCACTACCGGCGGGATGATCGCTGGGGCCGTGGCGACAGGAGCGGCTTGAAGAGGTTGCGCATCGGCTGCGGTCGGTTTTTCCGCACAAGCGACAAGCAGAATGAAGCTGGAGGCAGCGATCAGTTGGCGAACAGGCCAACGACGGGAAAGACTTAGGGGCATGCACAGTTCCAGGAAAACGAATCAGGTGCAGACCTTAACATGACCGGGGGGTACTGCGCTTTAAGCGGCCAGAAAGTAAGAAGCCTCCCAGCTGTCAGACTGGAAGGCTTCGCGGCGGTAGCTGCCTTTACCCTTGATTGGTCGTTCCTGGCGGCTGCGGAACAGGGGTTGGGCGACAATGGATTTGGCCTTGTTGGGGCCATGTTTCGATGGCTTTTTGCTCATGAGGGTTCTCTCGAGTGAGTGGGTTTTGCGGGGGAAATAATCTGCCGATGTTGGGCATCTGTCTATAGTGCAAATGCAGGCGTGCATTGTAGGAAACAAGATCAAAAGATTGCAGCGTGCCGCAGCTCCTACAGGGATTGGTGTAGGAGCTGCCGAAGGTTGCGATCTTTTGATCTTATTCGGCAGGCAGTGAAAGTCGCTGGCCAGCCATCAATAGAGCCAGACGACTCAAGCTCATCCACGGCGACCCGGCAGCCTGGCCCTTGATCTGCGCGTCAATACGCTGAGCCTCAAGCAACAACTGCGCCCAGCGTTGTGCCGAGTAGCGTTGCAGGGCTTTGCTCATCAACGGTTTGCGCTTGTCCCAGACCGGCGGTTTCGCCTGACTGAAGCACTTGTCCAGCGGCGTGCCCTGGCTGTACTGCAACGAGATATTGGCCAGCAGACGCAACTCCCGCGCCAGTGCCCAGAGAATCACCGGTGGCTCGACACCCTCGCCACGCAAGCCTTCCAGCATGCGCAAGGCATGGGCCGGCTCGCCGTTGAGCACGGCGTCGGTCAAACCGAACACGTCAAAACGTGCACTGTCCGCCACAGCGGCCTGCACGGTTTCGACTGTGATCTGGCCACCCTCGGCCATCAACTTGAGCTTTTCGATTTCCTGCGCGGCAGCGAGCAAGTTGCCCTCGACACGTGCAGCAATCAATTCGACCGCGTCCTGGCTGGCCGACAATCCGGCCTGAGACAAGCGCTGACGAATCCAGTTCGGCAGCTGATTGGCATCCACCGGCCAGATCTGAATGAACTGGGTCTGTTGGCCTTCAACCAGCGCCTTGCCCCACTTGGTCTTCTGCGCGCTGCCATCGAGTTTGGGCAAGCTGATCAGCAGCACAGTGTCTTCAGCCGGACGCGAGCAATATTCGATGAGTGCGGCAGCGCCCTTGTCACCAGGCTTGCCCGAAGGCAGGCGCAGTTCCAGCAGACGCTTTTCTGCGAACAACGACATGCTGGCGCCGGCCTGCAACAACGTGCCCCAATCGAAATTGGCGTCGGCGGCAAAGACCTGGCGTTCGTCGAAACCTTGCTGGCGCGCAGCACTGCGGATGGCGTCGGCGGCTTCCTGACACAACAGCGGGTCATCGCCGCTGATGATGTAGACGGGGCCGAGAGCACCTTGCAGGTGTTTACCGAGTTGGGCGGGAGCGAGCTTCATAAGAAAGGTCGAACGGGGCGCCTGAGCGCCCCGAACGTCTTACTGCTGCGGTATTTCGAGCGGCGACTGACGCGGGGTTTCCGCTTCAGCCTTTTGCGCCGCTTGCAGTGCATCGGCTTCTGCCTTGGCGCGATCATTGGCCGCTTGCTGCAGTTGTTGCAGTTGGCCCGGCGTCAGTTGCTGCAGACGCAGCATCATGCGCTGAACCAGTTCGCGGCGGGTTTCGCGGCGGGCGTCGTTGGCTTCCTGATCGGAGCCCACGAGGTTGTTACCGTCGTGAATGAACACTTTCTGCACTTCCAGCTTGTCGCTCAGCAGTTGCAGGTTCTTGTCACCACGGATCTCGTAGTTCAGGACTGTATTGACCTGATATTCGCCCGTACGGCCGGCACCGGCGTAGCTGAGGATGCGCTGGCTTTCCTGCTCGTCAGCCAGGAACAGCTTGTACGGAGCGCCGCTGTAAACCTTGACGCCGCTCGACTCCAGCACCTGACGCAGTTGCGTGACCGTCTCGCCGTAGGCGTTGCGGGCGCTCAGATCAAGTTCCTTGATTGACAGCTCGTTGGTGCCGGTGCCGCGCAGCTGGAAACCGCAGGCGCTCAAGAGAACGGCGAGGCCCATCACCAGCAGATTGCGTTTGATCATTGTGTTGCTCCCCTTGAAACCACGTGGGCCGACGGTGCGGCCCGAAAGGTTTTACTTGGCGTCAGGCGAACCTGACGCCCGATCCAATTAGCTGGCGACGATATTGACCAGTTTCCCGGGCACTACGATCACTTTACGAATGGTCAGACCGTCGACGAAACGCAGTACGTTTTCGTTGGCGCGTGCTGCCGCTTCCACTTCTTCACGGGTTGCGCTGGCTGGCATGTCGATCTGGCCACGCAGCTTGCCGTTGACCTGGATAACCAGGGTCAGGCTGTCTTGCACCAAGGCGCTTTCGTCCACTGCTGGCCAACCGGCGTCGATCACTGCGTCGGCGTGACCCAGTTGATTCCACAGGTTGTGGCTGATGTGCGGCGTGATCGGTGCGAGCAACAGCGTCACGGCTTCCAGGCCTTCGTGAATCAGCGCGCGATCCTGCTCGGTGCCTTGTGCGGCTTTTTCCAGCACGTTCATCAGCGTCATCACCTGAGCGATGGCGGTGTTGAATTTGTGGTTCTGGCCGACGTCGTGGCTGGCCTGCTTGATGGCCAGATGGATCGCGCGGCGAACGGCTTTTTGTTCGTCGTTCAGGCTGGCGATGTCCAGTTTGCCCGGCAAGCCCTGTGTCACGTGGGCTTGCGCCAGACGCCAGACGCGCTTGAGGAAGCGGTGCGAGCCTTCAACGCCGGAATCGGACCACTCGGCGCTCATGTCTGGCGGCGACGCGAACATCATGAACAGGCGGCAGGTATCGGCGCCGAACTGATCGATCATCGACTGTGGGTCGACGCCGTTGTTTTTTGACTTGGCCATTTTCTCGGTGCCACCGATTTCCACCGGCAGACCGTCGGATTTCAGTTTGGCGCTGATGACCTTGGCTTTGCTGTCGCGCTCGAGTTCTACGTCCGCCGGGTTGAACCAGGTGTAAGCACCATTGGCTTCGCGACGGTAGTAGGTTTCGGCGATCACCATGCCTTGGGTCAGCAGGTTCTTGAACGGCTCGTTGGAGCTGACCAGACCTTCGTCACGCATCAGTTTGTGGAAGAAGCGCGCGTAGAGCAGGTGCAGAATCGCGTGTTCGATACCGCCGATGTACTGATCGACCGGCAGCCAGTGATCGGCTGCGGATTTTTCCACCAGGCCGCCTTCAAAGTGCGGCGAGGCGTAACGGGCGTAGTACCACGACGACTCGACGAAGGTGTCCATGGTGTCGGTTTCGCGCTTGGCAGGCTGGCCGCATTTCGGGCAACTGCACTCGTAAAACTCAGGCATGCGTGCCAGCGGCGAACCGGCGCCGTCCGGCACCACGTCTTCCGGCAGGACGACAGGCAGTTGATCTTCCGGCACCGGCACGTCACCGCAGGCATCGCAGTGGATGATCGGGATCGGGCAGCCCCAGTAGCGCTGACGGCTGATGCCCCAGTCGCGCAGGCGGAACTGGGTGCGCGAGGCGCCCAGTTCTTTCTTGATCAGGGCGACTTCCATGGCGTCGAACGCGCCCGCGAAGTCGAGACCGTCGAACTCACCGGAGTTGATCAGCGTGCCGTGCTCGCCGTAGGCGTCTTGCCACGGGGCCGGGTTGCTGTCGCCGGAGCTGGTACGTACGACCGATTTAACCGGCAGATCGTACTTGTGAGCGAATTCGAAATCGCGCTCGTCGTGCGCCGGCACGGCCATTACAGCGCCGTCGCCGTAGTGCATCAGCACATAGTTGGCGACCCACACCGGGAGTTTTTCACCGGTCAGTGGGTGCTCGACGAACAGGCCGGTCGGCAGGCCTTTTTTCTCTTGAGTGGCGACGTCGGCTTCAGCCACGCTGCCGCCCTTGCATTCAGCGATGAACGCTTGCAGCTCGGAGTTGTTTTTCGCGGCCAGGGTGGCCAGTGGGTGCTCGGCAGCCACGGCGACATAGGTCGCGCCCATCAGGGTGTCCGGACGGGTGGTGAAGACTTTGAGGGTGCCGGCTTCGCCGATCGAGTCGACGTTGTACGGGAACTGCACTTCCATGCCACGGGATTTGCCGATCCAGTTGCGCTGCATGGTCTTGACCTGTTCAGGCCAGCCAGTCAGTTCGTCGAGGCTCTCCAGCAGCTCATCCGCGTAAGCGGTGATCTTGAAGTAGTACATCGGGATTTCGCGCTTTTCGATCAGCGCGCCGGAACGCCAGCCGCGACCGTCGATTACCTGCTCGTTGGCCAGAACGGTCTGGTCGATCGGGTCCCAGTTCACGGTGCCGTTTTTACGGTAGATCACGCCTTTTTCGAACAGGCGAGTGAACAGCCATTGTTCCCAGCGGTAGTAATCCGGTTTGCAAGTGGTGACTTCGCGCGACCAGTCGACCGCCAGACCCAGGCTGCGCAGCTGGGTTTTCATGTAGGCGATGTTTTCGTAGGTCCACTTGGCCGGGGCGACGTTGTTCTTCATCGCGGCGTTTTCCGCCGGCATGCCGAACGCGTCCCAACCCATTGGTTGCAGAACGTTTTTGCCAAGCATGCGCTGGTAGCGGGAGATCACGTCGCCGATGGTGTAGTTGCGCACGTGCCCCATGTGCAGCTTGCCGCTGGGGTAAGGGAACATCGACAGGCAGTAGTAAGTTTCCTTGCCTGGCTGTTCACTGACTTCAAAGGACTTTTGCTCGTCCCAGAACGACTGGGCGGCGGCTTCGATTTCACGGGGCTGATATTGTTCGTGCATGGCTACTTTTGTACTGGATAGGGGTGGCCTAATCCTCTTCAACGCAGGTTCCGGGGTTGGCCCGGACGAGCTGGAAGTGGAATTACAGGAAGCGCCGTAGCATACATGACCGCGCTTGGCCTAGGGAAACCCTGATTACAGCAGTTTGGCCCGGTCAATCCTTGGCGAGGGCCGTTGGTCGCGGCGTGCAGCCGGTTTGTGCAGCGAAGCTAAGCTCTAACTGGGGAGTGAGTCTTATCTTCAATGAGGTGAGGGATGGTGGAGCAACGGCAAAAAAACGTGACGAAACCCGAGTTGTACGAAAGGTTGATCGATCGTCTGGGGATGGCCCTGGACGCTGTAAAAACCGCTGACCGGCTGCGCGACGAGCGCCCCCTGGAACTGGAATTGCGTGGCTTGAGCCCCGCCGAGTTCAAACTGGTCAAGGCCTATCTGGATCGCAGTGAACGTGAATCGCATGGATGCCTGTCACAAGCAGTGAAGCAGCTCGATGCAGCACATTCGGCCAAGGTCATCTGGCTCAAGGACAAGGCGCCCGGCAGAGACACCGTCAAAGTACGTGCTTTGCAGGCCAAGTAAGCGCATGGCAGGTCAAGAACCGGATCTTTTTCAACAGGATCCCACCTATTGGTTGTAACGCTTTATTAACACTCTTAGGCTTCGGGCATCTCTGGAGATGCTCGATGCCCTTTCGTTATTTCATCAAACAACTTTTATTGCCGCCCGGCATTCTTTTGCTGCAGTTGCTGGCTGCGTGGTGGTTACGCCGCTCACGGCCGCGACTGGCTGGCGTGTGTTTTGCCCTTGGTTTTGGCGGGTTGTGGCTCATGAGCCTGCCTGTCGTCGTGCAATGGGGCGCCAAAGCGCTGGAGCGCGAGCCGCCGCTGGCACGTGAAGAATGGGCGACGCTGGCGCAGCGCGCGGACGCGATTGTGGTGCTGGGCTCCGGGCGCGAGCGCGGCGATCTGGCCTGGGGTGAGGATCAGCCGACCGGCGTGGGGCTTGAGCGTCAACGTTACGCGGCGCGGCTGGCGAAAGCGTCCGGTTTGCCGATTCTGACCACGGGTGGCTTGCATTACGGTACACCGCCGACCGAGGCGAAACTGATGTCGGATTCATTGCGCGACGATTTTGGCGTGATGGTGCGTTGGCAGGAAGGCGAGAGTCGTACAACGTGGGAAAACGCCAAGTTCAGCGCTGACATTCTATTGCCGCAGGGGATCAAGCGCGTGGTTGTGGTGACGCAGGCTTGGCACATGCCGCGATCAGTCTGGAGTTTTGAACAGGCAGGATTTGAAGTGGTGCCGGCGCCGGTGGGCTTTTTGGGCACTGATAACGCAAGACCGTTTGGTGGCTGGCTTCCGGAGTTCAAGTCGATCTGGCAGAGCGGGCAACTGTTGAATGAAGCGGTGGGGCAGGTGGGGTATTCGTTGTTTTATCGCTGAAGATCAAAAGATCGCAGCCTGCGGCAGCTCCTACATTGGGATTTGCGTTTTCCCTATAGGAGCTGCCGCAGGCTGCGATCTTTTGCTTTAAAGGGTTTTCGACATCCGGCTGGCCATCAGTGCCCAGCCAAACAACAGCATGCACAGGATGATCAATGGCCACGAACGCCATTGCAGGTACGGCGTCAGGTTATGCATCGGCACCACTTCGCCGTACAGAATGCCCTGTTCAAACTGCGGAATCTGCTCGGTGATCTGACCGAACGGATTGATCAACCCGGTCACGCCGTTGTTGGTCGCGCGGATCATCCAGCGCCCGGCCTCAAGTGCGCGCATCTGCGCCATCTGCAGATGTTGCAGCGGGCCAATCGAGGTGCCGAACCAAGTGTCGTTACTGATCGTCAGCAGCAGATCACTGCGCGCCGACAGGCTGGCGGCAAACTCCGGATACACCACTTCGTAGCAGATAAACGGTGCGATCTGATAACCCTTGGCCTGCAACAGTGCCTGATCCGCCGGGCCACGGGCAAAGTCGGACATTGGCAGGTCGAAGAAGGCGATCAGCCCGCGCAATACATCCTGCAGTGGCACGTATTCGCCGAAGGGCACCAGTTTCTGTTTCAGATAAGTACCGTCGCCTTCGCCGACCACGGTAATACCGTTGAAGAAGCGTTTTTCATGACGAACGGTTTCGCGAATCGGTACGCCGGTGATCAGCGCCGATTTACGCTCGGCGGCGAAGGTGCCCATCATGTTCAGGTAGCCCTCGGCGGACTCCTTGAGCACGGGCACGGCGGTTTCCGGCCAGATCAGCAGGTCCACCGGTTTCGAACGGAAACTCAAATCGCGGTACAGGGCCAGCTGCGCGTTGAGCTCGGCCGGGTCCCATTTCATGCTTTGTGCGACGTTGCCTTGAATCGCGGCAACACTCAGCGGCGCGCCGGACGGACTTGTCCAGGCATGGCCCTTGAGCGCAATGCCGGCCACCCAAGGGCCAACCAGCAGCACCAGACCGGCAACGACAAAACCTTTGCGGCCGGTTTGCAACAGACGCGGCGCGTTGTAAATCAGCGCCGCAGTCAACGCCAGTACGAACGACACCAGCCACATGCCACCGACTGGCGCGAGTCCGGACAATGGGCCGTCGAGCTGGCTGTAACCTGAGTACAGCCACGGGAAACCGGTGAGGAACCAACCACGAAATGCTTCCTGGCCGACCCACAATGCAGCAAATGCCAAGGCATCGGCCACCGGCGCCTCGTTACGGCGCAACCAGCGCGCCCATAACCAGGCGGGCAGGGCGAAGAACCAGGCAATCGCCGCCGTAAACAGCAGCATCAGGAACCCGGCCAGCAGCACCGAAGCGCCGCCGAAATGATGAATGCTGTAATAGATCCAGCTGGTACCGGCGCCGAACAGGCCGAAACCGAAACACCAGCCTCGGCCCAGCGCCTGACGCGGGCTCAGCTCGCGCAAACCGGCATAGAACAAGCCGACCGCCAGCAAAGCCAGCGGCCAGATGTTGAAAGGTGCCAGAGCGAAGGTGGTGATTGCACCGGCCGCCACGGCCAGCAGGTTACCGGGCCAGCCGGGGCGGGTTGTCCAGCGCATTTCAGTCCTTAGGATTAACGAGCAATTGGCGTCAGTCGCAGCAAATGAATCCGACGGCTGTCGGCGTTCAGGATGCGGAAACGATAGGCGCCGATTTCAGTGATTTCGTTGCGTTTTGGCAAGTGCCCGAACGCGCTCATCACCAGACCGCCGACGGTGTCGAATTCGTCATCGGAGAACTCGCTGTCGAAGAACTCGTTGAAGTTCTCGATCGGGGTCAGGGCCTTGATCAGGAAGTCACCGCTGGGCAGCGGCTTGATATAGCTGTCTTCTTCGACGTCGTGCTCGTCTTCGATGTCGCCAACGATCTGTTCCAGCACGTCTTCAATCGTTACCAGGCCGGCCACACCACCGTATTCGTCGATGACGATGGCCATATGATTGTGGTTGGCGCGGAATTCTCGCAGCAACACGTTCAGACGCTTGGATTCCGGCACGAAGGTGGCCGGGCGCAGCAGATCCTTGATGTTGAAGCTGTCGCCGTTCTCCTTGAGGATCAGCGGCAGCAGATCCTTGGCCAGCAGCACGCCCATCACGTCGTCATGGCTTTCACCAATGACCGGATAGCGCGAGTGGGCCGAGTCGACCACGGCCGGGAGAAATTCACGCGGTGTCTGGGTCGCCTTGATGCTGATCATCTGCGAGCGCGGCACCATGATGTCGCGTACTTGCAGGTCAGCCACCTGAATGGCACCTTCGACGATGGCCAGCGCTTCGCTGTCCAGCAGTTTGTTCTGATGTGCATCACGCAGTAGCTCAAGCAGCTCCTGACGGTTCTTCGGCTCGTGGGCAAAAGCCTGGGTCAGTTTGCCCAGCCACGACTTCTGCCCGTTGCTCGATCGATCTTCGCTCATAGCGATTACTCTGAATCCTTTGTTGTAACGATAGGGGATGTTTCGGGTTCGTCGTCCGCGTACGGATCGGGATAGCCCAATTCGGCAAGCAACTCGCGTTCCAGTGCTTCCATTTCTTCGGCTTCCTCGTCATCTATATGGTCGTAACCGAGTAGATGCAAGCAGCCGTGAATGACCAGATGTGCCCAGTGGGCCTTTAGTTCCTTGCCTTGTTCGGCGGCTTCACGCTCGACCACGGCCACGCAGATCACCAGATCGCCGAGCAACGGGATATCGAGAAACTCGTCGGGTACTTCCGCCGGGAACGACAGGACGTTGGTCGCGTAATCCTTGTGACGCCAGGTGTGATTGAGCTCGCGACCTTCTTCCTCGTCGACCAGACGAATGGTCATTTCCGAGTCGGCGGTGCGCTGGCGCAGGGCCAGTTCGCACCATAGGCGGAAGTCGGCTTCACTCGGCGCGCTCGCTTCAGTCGCGATTTGCAGGTCTAGCTCAAGCATTTCGCGAAGTGTCCTTGGGGGCGTCATCACGGTTTTCGAAGCGCTCGTAGGCTTCGACGATCCGCTGGACCAAAGGATGGCGCACGACGTCTTTAGGCTGGAAGTGCGTGAAGCTGATGCCCGGAACGTCTTTGAGCACTTCAATCACGTGGTGCAGGCCCGACTTGGTGCCTTTCGGCAGGTCGACCTGGGTGATGTCACCGGTGATGACTGCTGTAGAGCCGAAGCCGATTCGGGTCAGGAACATCTTCATCTGTTCGACGGTGGTGTTCTGGCTTTCGTCGAGAATGATGAAGCTGTTGTTCAGCGTGCGGCCGCGCATATAGGCCAGTGGCGCCACTTCGATGACCTGACGTTCGATCAGCTTGGCCACGTATTCGAAGCCGAGCATCTCGTAGAGCGCGTCGTAGAGCGGGCGCAGGTACGGGTCGATCTTCTGCGACAGGTCGCCGGGCAGGAAGCCGAGTTTTTCACCCGCTTCAACCGCCGGACGCACCAGCAGGATGCGGCGGATCTGCTCGCGCTCCAGGGCATCGACAGCGCACGCCACGGCCAGATAGGTCTTGCCGGTACCGGCGGGGCCGATGCCGAAGTTGATGTCGTTACCGAGAATTTCCTTCACGTAGCGCAACTGATTCAAGCCGCGCGGGCGAATCATGCCTTTCTTGGTGCGCAGGGCGACGGAGGCTTCGGCGGGGGCGTGATTGTCCAACTCGACCACGGCTGATTCCTGCAGGAACAGGTGAACCGTATCTGGCGACAGCTCTGAACCTTTGGTTTCCCGGTACAGGCGACGAATCAGATTTTCCGCAGACGTGGTGTGTTTGGGGTCGCCGATCAGCTCGAACTGGTTTCCGCGGTTGCGGATCTCGATGGTCAGGCGCTGTTCGATCAAGCGCAAATGCTCGTCGAATTGCCCGCACAGATTGGCGAAGCGGCGAGCCTCAAAGGGCTCGAGGATAAAACGATGTGGTTCTATGGGAGCGTTCAAGGTCGTATTTAGCCGCCCTGGGGCAATTAAGATGAAATCAAGGATAACGCCAGAGGCCTGGGTGCGAAAGCTCTTAAATATTCTCGGCGTCGACACCGTCAAGATCGCAGCCTTCGGCAGCTCCTACAGGGGAATGTAATCCATGTAGGAGCTGCCGAAGGCTGCGATCTTTTGCATTTATTGGATCAGCGAGCCGCGCAGCGAGTGCGGCTGTGCCGCGTCGATGTGCACGTCGGCGAACTGACCGATCAGGGTTGGATTGTCGCAGCGGAAGTTGACGATACGATTATTCTCGGTACGCCCCTGCAACTCGCCCGGGTCTTTCTTCGAGTAATCGGTGACCAGAATGCGCTGGATCGAACCGACCATTTGTCGGCTGATCTCGAAGCCTTGCTGATTCAGGCGATGTTGCAGCGCGTTCAGGCGTTCCTTCTTCAGCTCTTCCGGGGTCTCGTCGGCCAGATCGGCCGCCGGCGTGCCCGGGCGCTGGCTATAAACGAAGGAATAAGAGAAGTCGAAACCGACGTCGGCAATCAGCTTCATGGTCTGTTCGAAATCTTTCTCGGTCTCGCCGGGGAAACCGACGATGAAGTCCGAGCTGATGCAGATTCCCGGCACAGCGGCGCGCAGTTTGCGCAGCTTGGATTTGTACTCAAGCGCGGTGTGGTTGCGCTTCATTGCCGCGAGAATCCGGTCGGAGCCCGATTGCACCGGCAAATGCAGGTGTTTCACCAGTTCCGGCACGTCAGCGTGGGCCTGAATCAGGCTGTCGGAGAATTCCAGCGGGTGCGAAGTGGTGTAGCGGATGCGGTCGATGCCGTCGATGGCGGCGACAACGCGAATCAGCTCAGCGAGATCCGCCAGGCGCCCGTCATGGGTGGTGCCGCGATAGCCGTTGACGTTCTGCCCGAGCAGCGTCACTTCACGCACACCGTTTTCGGCGAGGTGGATGACTTCGGCGATCACGTCATCGAACGGCCGGCTGACTTCTTCGCCGCGGGTATAAGGCACCACGCAGAACGTGCAGTACTTGCTGCAGCCTTCCATCACCGACACATAAGCGCTCGGGCCATCGATACGCGGCTCGGGCAAGTGGTCGAATTTTTCGATTTCCGGGAACGACACGTCGACTTGCGGCAGCTTGGTGATGCGCGCGGCGTCGATCATTTCCGGCAGGCGGTGCAGCGTCTGCGGGCCGAACACGACATCGACGTATGGGGCGCGATCACGAATCGCTGCGCCTTCCTGACTGGCCACGCAACCGCCAACGGCGATCACCATCTCCGGGTTGGCCAGTTTCAGTTCGCGCCAGCGGCCGAGCTGCGAATACACGCGATCCTGGGCGCGCTCGCGGATCGAGCAGGTGTTGAGCAGAATCACGTCGGCGTCCTCCGCGCGAGCGGTGACTTCCAGGGCCTGATGTTCACCCAGCAGATCGACCATGCGCGAGCTGTCGTACTCGTTCATCTGGCAACCGTGGGTTTCGATGTAAAGCTTCTTGGCCATGGATTAGTGTCGTCACGTGATTCAAAGAACCCGGCATTATAGGGAACAAGCCCGCAGGTTCCTACCGCTGTGCGTCCGGAGGCTATGCTATAGTTTGCGCCCTCATTTTTATCCCCGATGTTATCCCCCCGCCATGACCAAACGCGAAGCTCCAATCTATAAGGTGATTTTCCTCAACCAGGGCCAGGTGTTCGAAATGTACGCCAAGCAGATCTATCAAAGTGATCTGTGGGGTTTTCTGGAAGTGGAAGAGTTCGTCTTTGGCGAGCGCACGCAAGTGGTCGTCGATCCGAGCGAAGAAAAGCTCAAGGCGCAGTTCGAAGGCGTGGTGCGCAGCTTTGTGCCGATGCATTCGATTGTGCGCATCGACGAGGTTGAGCGTCTGGGTACCCCGAAAATCAGCGAAGCACGTGGCGCGGTCGGCAACGTGATGCCGTTCCCGATGCCGATGCCTGAGAAGTAAAACCGGATCTGGATTTTTGATCGTTCCCACGCTCTGCGTGGGAATGCCGCCTTCGACGCTCTGCGTCGGTGACGTGGAGCGTCACGGGATGAGTTCCCACGCAGAGCGTGGGAACTATCGGCGGTCAGGGAAGAGGCGAGAACGGCGTACGCCCATCGGCGCTCTGCAGTTCCATCAGGTATTTACGGAAAATTTGCCCAAGCACCTGAGTGGCAGTCTCAAGGTCTTCGCGGGACATTTTTTCGGAGACTTCGTCGGCCGTGTCCAGCGCATCTTCAGCGCCGTTGACCGCCGCCATCTTCAGCACGATATACGCCTGAATGTTGTTGGCCTGCACGCCTTCACCGTGGAAGAACATCGTGCCGAGTTTGAACTGTGCCTGAGCGTGGCCTTGCAGCGAGGCCTTTTCGAAGTAGCTCAGGGCTTGATTGAGGTCGCGCGGCGCATTCTTGCCGTCGTAGTAGAACTCACCCAACTCGTATTGCGCTTGCGCATCCCCTTCGTCCGCCGCTTTCTGGCAGGCGGCCAGTGCCTGCGTGACGTCTTGCGGCTGAGTATTGAGGGTGCAACGACCCATCGCCGGGATCAACAACGAGTTGCCGCCTGCTTGTGCATGCGCGAGCAGGGGCTGAAGGAGCAACAGGCAGCCCAAGGCAAGGGTGCGGCCGGTGCGGTTCATGGGAATCGACTTACCTCTGAAGGGCACGCGGACCCATCGAGGGATCCAATAAGCGCGCATTATGAAATAAGCAGGGCCAACCTTACAAAGTCTTTACTCGTTTTTCTGCTGCACGGGGAATATATCGCCCACTTTAGGGGAGATTTTTAGCAGGAGCATCGGAAAAACAGCGCGGATGTAGGTGAATGCTGACGCTGGCGATAGCCAACGTCAGCGGCAGTGCGATTATTTCAGTGCGGCGAAGGCGCGCTCGGCAGCGTCCAGCGTCAGTTGCAACTCGGCTTCACCGTGGGCGATCGAGGTGAAACCGGCTTCGAAGGCGCTCGGTGCCAGGTAAACGCCACCTTCCAGCATCAGGTGGAAGAAGCGACCGAACAGGGCAGCGTCGCTGGCCATCACGTCTTCAAAGGTGACGATGTCATCGGCGCCGCTGAAGTACAGACCGAACATGCCGCCGGCCTGAGTGGTCACGAACGGAATGCCCGCGGCATCGGCGCGTTGTTGCAGACCGTCGAGCAGACGCGTGGTGTAGTCGGTCAACTCGGCGTGAAAGCCTGGACGACTGATCAAACGCAGCGTGGTCAAACCGGCGGCCATGGCCAGCGGGTTACCCGACAGCGTACCGGCCTGATACACCGGACCCAACGGCGCGATGCGTTCCATGATTTCACGCTTGCCGCCGAAGCAGCCGACCGGCATGCCGCCGCCGATGATCTTGCCGAAAGTGGTCAAGTCAGGATTGACCCCGTAGTACGCCTGGGCACCGCCGAGGGCAACGCGGAAACCGGTCATCACTTCGTCGAAAATCAGCACTACGCCATGCTTGTCGCACAGTGAACGCAGACCTTCGAGGAAACCTGGCGCTGGCGGCACGCAGTTCATGTTGCCGGCCACCGGTTCAACGATGATGCACGCCACGTCCTTGCCAACTTCAGCGAGCATCTTTTCAACCGCGTCGATGTCGTTGAACGGCAGGGTCAGGGTGTGTTTGGCGAATGCTGCCGGTACGCCGGCGGAGCTCGGCACGCCCTGGGTCAGTGCGCCGGAGCCGGCCTTGACCAGCAGGCTGTCGGAGTGACCGTGGTAGCAGCCTTCGAACTTGATGATGCTGTCGCGGCCGGTGTAACCACGGGCCAGACGGATCGCGCTCATGGTCGCTTCGGTGCCGGAGCTGACCATGCGCACCATGTCCATCGAGGGCACCAGCGAGCAGACCAGGTCGGCCATCTCGGTTTCCATCGCCGTCGGCGCGCCATACGACAAGCCGTGTTGCAGCTGATTGCGCACCGCGTCGAGCACGTCCGGGTGGCTGTGGCCGAGGATCATCGGACCCCACGAGCCGACGTAATCGACATAACGCTTGTCGTCTTCGTCGGTCACGTAAGCGCCTTCGGCGTGTTTGAAGAACAGCGGGGTGCCGCCCACGCTTTTGAACGCGCGAACCGGCGAGTTCACGCCTCCGGGAATGTGTTTCTGGGCATTGGCAAACAGCGTTTCGGAACGAGACATGATCGGGCTCTCAAATCAGACTTTCAGTAATTCATTGAACGCGCGGGCGCGGCGGGTCACTTCGGCGGTGCTTTCGGCACCAAACAGACCGTGAACCACGGCCAGCAAGTCGACTCCATGGGCCACCAGCGGCGCGGCGTTGTCGAGGGTGATGCCGCCAATCGCGCAGACCGGCAGGTGCAGTGTGCGCTTGGCTTCGTCGAGCAGTTCGAGGCTGCAGGTCGGCGCGCCGGGCTTGGTGTTGGAGTTGAAGAAGCGGCCGAAGGCGACGTAACTCGCGCCTTCTTTGGCCGCTTGTTCGGCCAGCGCGATTTGCGCGTGGCAGGTCGAACCGATGATCGCTTTCGAACCGAGCAGGGCGCGGGTCGGCGACAGTGGACCGTCGGTCTGACCCAAGTGCACGCCGACGTTGAGGCGTGCGGCCAGTTCAGCGTCATCGTTGATGATCAGCTGCGTCTTATAGCGCTCGCACAAATCGCGCAGTGCCTCGGCCTCGCGCAAGCGGCGGGCCTCGTCGCTGCTCTTGTCGCGGTATTGCAGCAGGGTGACGCCGCCTTCCAGCGCCGCCTCCACGTAAGACAGAAACTTGCCCGCCAGCAGTTGGCTGTCGGTGATGGCATACAGGCCACGTAGTTTCATCGGGCAGACCTCACGACGTTACGAGCAGAAATCCAGCGGCAGGCGACGCGGGACGAACTGGCCTTTGCCCAGTTGTTCGGCATCGCGCAGGGTGCGCCAGGTGTAATCCAATGCACTGCGCACGGCGCTGGCGAGGTGTTCGCCCTGCGCCAGACGACCGGCCAATGCGCTGGCCAAGGTACAACCGGAACCGTGATAACTGCCCGGCAGACGCTGGCAGATAAAGGTTTCGCGCAGACCGTCGCGGCTGTACACGCGGTTATGGATTTCAGTTTCGTCGCCGTGGCCGCCGGTGATCAGCAGGTTTTTGACGAACGGCAGGAGTTTTTCTGCGCACTCGTCCGCAGTGCCTTCGGGCAGTTCGGCGAGGATGCGCGCTTCGGGAAGGTTGGGGGTGGCAATGATCGACAGCGGCAGCAGACGCTCGCGCATCGCATAACCGACCTCGTCCTTGCCCAAGCGACCGCCGCCACCGGCGCGCAGCACCGGGTCGCAAACCACTGGCAAATGCGGGTGCGCTGAAAGCAGTTCGACAACAGTGTCGACCATTTCCAGCGAACCGAGCATGCCCAGTTTGACCGCCGCGACTTCGGAGTCGTTGAGCACGGCATTGGCTTGAGCCAGTACCCACTCACGGTCGAGGACGCGGAAGTCAGTGACGTTGACGGTGTCTTGCACGGTCAGGGCGGTGACGGCCGGAGCCGCATGGCAACCCTGCGCGAGCAGGGCTTCGATATCTGCCTGCAAGCCGGCGCCACCACTGGGGTCGTGGCCGGAGAGACAGAGGACAACGGGGCGGGAGCTGTAGATATTCATGGTGCGCGAGCTTACCACCAAAGCTGATTTTCGGGTGTGGGTGGAACAGCAAGATCAAAAGATCGCAGCCTGTGGCAGCTCCTACTAGGGAGCGCATTCAAGTGTAGGAGCTGCCGCAGTCTGCGATCTTTTTGTCTACCTGACCGATCCAACAGCTCTAGCTCGCCGCTTTGCTCTGTAACGCCCGTTCTAGAGCCTTTGTAGGAAAAATTTCAATGGTGCTCAATGGCCATCAACGGCTATGCTAGTCTGGATCCAAACCAATAACAGGTAATACCGGTTTTACGTCTACTCAAAGGGAATGGGGGGCTTCCTGACACAACCGGACGAGCCACGCTGGGGCTTCAATGCGCTATTTGCTGATGTTGCTGTTCTGCTTGCCCTTTATGGCGAGCGCCGTCGAATTCGACGAATTTACCCAGAGCCTCCCTCTGGGCCGATCACTGCAAGTGTTCGAAGACCCCAGTGGTCAGGCGAGCATTGCCGATGTTCGTGCGCAGGCTGCCGCCGGTAATTTCAAACCTCACGATAAAGCCACGCTCAATGCCGGATACTCGCGCTCGGCGTTCTGGCTGAAGATCGACCTGCATTACCGTCCGAGCAATCCCGCCGCCCAACGCACCTGGCTGCTGGAACTGGCGTATCCACCGCTCGACCATCTCGACCTCTACATGCCTGACGCCAGTGGCGACTACCGCCTCGTCCGGCAAACCGGCGACGCCCTGCCGTTCGCCAGTCGCGAGATCCGCCAGAACAACTATTTGTTCGACCTTTCATTCACGCCGAATCAACAGCAAACCGTGTACCTGCGACTGGCCAGCGAAGGCTCGATTCAGGCACCGGTGACGTTATGGTCGAGTACTGCGTACCTCGAAGACCAACCGGTGCGCCTGTATGTGCTGGGCATCATTTATGGCGTGCTGTTGGGGATGCTGGTTTACAACCTGTTCATCTTCCTCAGCGTGCGCGACACCAGCTATCTCTATTACATCTTCTATATTGCCTCGTTCGGCCTCTATCAACTGTCGGTGAACGGTGCTGCAGTCGAGTACTTCTGGCCTGACAACCCATGGTGGGCCAACGCCGCGACGCCATTCTTCATCGGCTGTGCGGGGCTGTTCGGCAGTCAGTTCGCCCGCAGCTTCCTGCAGACCAAAAACCACAGCCGTTGGCTCGATCGCTTGCTGATTGCGCTGATCGCGTTCGGCGCGCTGGTGGTTGGTTTGTCGCTGATGACCAGTTACGCGTTGTCGCTGCGTCTGGCGACGATACTGGCGCTGACCTTTACGGTCGTGATTTTCGCCGCCGGGATTCTGGCCTGGTGGCGCGGCTTGCGGGTGGCACGTTACTTCATCATTGCCTGGTCGGCGTTCCTGCTTGGCGGCATCGTCAACACCCTGATGGTGCTCGGCCTGCTGCCGAACGTGTTCCTGACCATGTACGCCAGCCAGATCGGTTCGGCCATCGAAGTGGCGCTGCTGTCGCTGGCGCTGGCCGACCGCATCAACGCGATGCGTGAGCAACAGGCGCAGACGTTGTACGACGCCGGGCAGAAACTCGAAGTGCTCAACCAGCAACTGGCCCACAGCAACAAGCTCAAGGATGAATTCCTCGCGACCCTGACGCATGAACTGCGCACGCCGATGAACGGTGTGATCGGTTCGCTGGAACTGATGCAGACCGTCGATCTGGATCCGGAGCTTGAGCAATATCAGCAAACCGCCGCCGGTTCCGCGCGGGACATGATGCGCATGGTCAACGGCATCCTCACCCTCACCGAATTGCAGGCCGGCAAACTCAAGGCTGCGCCGGGCAGTTTCAGCCTGCGTGCGGTGGTCGAAGCATTGCGCGTGCAGTTCGACGGCAACGCGGCGAGCAAGTCGCTGGATTTCAAGGTTGAAGTACTGCCGACCTTGCCGGATCGCTTGTATGGCGACAGCGCCAAACTCGCGCAATGCCTGGAATGCCTGCTGGATAACGCGATCAAGTTCACCCGCGTTGGTGGTCTGGCACTGCGGGTTACCGGCAAACCGTCGACGGGCAATCGTTTGGCCCTGTCGTTTGCGGTGATCGACACCGGCATCGGTTTCACCGATCTGGGCGAGGCGACGATGTATCAGCGCTTCTTCCAGCTCGACGGCTCGATGACCCGCGAATATGGCGGATTGGGCGTCGGCCTGGCGATCTGCCGACAGTTGGTCGAGCTGCTCGACGGCAAGCTCACGCACCGCTCGGAACCCGGGCGTGGCAGCCGCTTCCAGCTGGATGTCGAGTTCGAACTACCGGTAATTGAACCGGCGTCGATCCCGGCGCCTTCGCGCCATTTTGTGCGCGCACCGCAGGACTGCACGGTGTTGCTGGTGGACGACAACAGCGTCAACCAACTGGTGATGCGCGGCATGTTGCTCAAGCTCGGCTTCCGCGTGCGTACCGCCGATAACGGCGCGGCGGCGCTGGATTGCTTGCAGCGTGAGGCCTTCGATGCAGTGCTCATCGATTGCCAGCTACCTGCTCAGGAGGGCGCAGCGTTGTGCTGCCAGATTCATGCATTGCCGGGCTGCGCGAATCTGCCGGTGTTTATGCTGGCGCTGACCGTCGAGCGGGAACTTTGCACGCCTGGCGCGCCCATCGATTACTTGAACAAACCGGTGAAATTCGAAGAGTTGCAGTCCGCGCTGGAGCGCCGGGTGCTGTGTTGCTGACAGGGTAAAAGCGCCGCAAAATCGGCGGATATGACACTTTGATCGATCTTGGGGCGGTGCTTAACTGACCTTCTGGATGACCAAGGAGCCCCGTCATGAACCTGCATCAGTTCGCCGAAACCCACGAAGTCACCAACCAGCCGCCGTCGCTGGACGGCACCAATCTGTATCGCATCGACCTGCCATTGCAGGAGTGGTCGCGGCGCTTTGGTGCCGGGTGGGCGGAGTCGCGGATCGATGCCTACGGCGCGCTCGCCGGTGGCCCGCTGATGGAAGCCGGGTTCCTCGCCAACCAGAACAAACCGGTGTTTGCCAGCCATGATCGCTACGGCCATCGCATTGATCTGGTGGAATTTCATCCGGCTTATCACCAACTGATGCGCACCGCGATTGAACATGGTCTGACCTCGCTGCCATGGACTCATCCGCAGGACGGTGCTCACGTCGCCCGCGCGTCCATGAGCTATCTGCACAGCCAGGCAGAGGCGGGCAGCGGCTGCCCGTTGACCATGACCTTCGCCAGCGTGCCGGCCCTGCGTTTGCAGCCGAATCTGGCAGAACAATGGCTGCCGAAAGTCCTCGCCACGGAATACGATCCGCGCAACGTCGGTATGGCGCACAAGGCCGGCGTGACCATCGGCATGGCCATGACCGAGAAACAGGGCGGCACCGACGTGCGCGCCAACACCACCAAGGCTTACCCGGTCGGCGCCAGTGGCCCGGGCGAGGCCTATGAACTGGTCGGGCACAAGTGGTTCTGCTCGGCGCCGATGTGCGATGCCTTCCTGACGCTGGCGCAGACCGACAAGGGTTTGACCTGCTTCCTGCTGCCACGCCATCGCCCGGATGACACGCGTAATCAGTTCTACATCCAGCGTCTGAAAAACAAACTCGGTAACCAGTCCAACGCCTCCAGCGAAGTGGAGTTCCGTGGCGCGCTGGCGTGGATGGTTGGCGAGGAAGGGCGCGGTGTGCCGACCATCATCGAAATGGTCGCCATGACCCGATTTGATTGCATGGTCGGTTCCAGCGCGCTGATGCGCCAGGCGCTGACCCAGGCCAGCCACCACTGCGCGCACCGCAAGGTCGGCGGCAAACTGCTCAGCGAACAGCCATTGATGCAGAACGTACTGGCAGATCTGGCCCTGGAAAGCGAAGCCGCGCTGGCCCTGAGTTTACGCATGGGCAAGGCGCTGGATCATCTGAATGATCGCCACGAAGCGCAATTCGCGCGGCTGGTGACAGCGGTGGGCAAGTATTGGATCTGCAAACGTGCGCCGGGGATGATCAATGAAGCGGCCGAGTGCATGGGCGGCGCCGGGTATGTCGAGGACAGTATCCTGCCGCGCCTGTACCGCGAGGCGCCGGTGAATTCGACGTGGGAAGGTTCGGGGAATGTGCAGTGCCTCGACGTGCTGCGCGCGTTGTCGAAAGAGCCGGGTGTGCTGGATGTGTTGTTCAGCGAACTCGGTGATGGACATGGTGACAAACGGCTGGCCGCGCATATTCAGCAATTGCAGGCGCAGTTCAAGGACACCAGTGATATTCAGTACCGGGCGCGGCAACTGACCGAAGACATCGCGCTCGGTTTGCAGGCCAAGCTGTTGCTTGAGGCCGGTAACTCGGCGGTCAGTGACGCATTCATTGCCAGCCGATTGAGCGGTGGTGGCCGCGTGTACGGCGCCTTGCCGCGTGGGCTGGACGTCGAAGCTATCGTCGCCCGCTCGACCCCGCAAGGTTTCTGACCGCAATCTCCCCAACACTACAAAACCCTGTGGGAGCTGGCTTGCCAGCGATGGCGGCATGTCAGTCAACATTGACGTTGGCTGACACGGCCTCATCGCTGGC
>NZ_AKJR01000102.1:0-6380 GCF_000282235.1 Pseudomonas sp. GM24
CAGCATCTGGCGCAATTTGCGCAGCACGTTCGGCAACTCTGCCGGCTCAAGCAGCGCCAGTGCTTCGGCGCTCAAGGGCGGTAACTCAGGCAGTTGCGGGCTGAACAAACTGGTTTCCGAGAGCAGGCTTTCACCACGAGCACTACGCAGATCGTTGATCAGCGGCAACACCACCAGCGGCAAATCGCGGCGGGCGCTCTGCACGCGGTCGAGGTAGATCGGCAATTGCCCAAGGGCTTGCAGCAACAGATGCAGCGCTTCGTCGCGGTGGCTGACGCGCTCATGCTGCAAGGCTTCGACCAGATGTTCCATTTCTTCGGCGAGCAAGGCTGCGCCGTAGAACTCGACCATCTGCAAACTGCCGTGGACCTGATGGATGTAATCCAGGCACTCGTCCAGCCCGGGAAAGGCTTGCGGATCATCGAGCACGGCTTCAATCGCCTGATGCGCCAGCCTCAGCGTTTCGGCAATTTCGCCTTTGACCCATTCGAGGGCCACATAGTCGTGCCGATCACCCATAACCACTCCACTCACGCTTTATCTGTCGCCGCCGGCAAGGTGAATCCGGACACCGAACGCCGTAGCTGACTGGCCATTTTCGTCAGGTTGCCGATGCTCTCGGCGGTGGCCGTGGAGCCGGACGAAGTCTGCGAGGTGATCTGCTGGATCACGTTCATCGTCAGCGAGATCTGCCCGGCGGAAGTCGTCTGCTGCTGCGCTGCGTTGGAGATGCTTTGAATCAGCGCCGCGAGGGTCTTCGATACGCCTTCGATTTCTTCCAGGGCCACACCGGCATCCTGCGCCAGTCGCGCGCCGCGCACCACTTCGGTGGTGGTTTGCTCCATGGAAATCACGGCTTCGTTGGTGTCAGTCTGAATCGCCCGCACCAGGGTTTCGATCTGCCGGGTGGCGGCGGATGAGCGTTCGGCCAAGCGCTGCACTTCGTCGGCGACCACGGCAAAACCGCGTCCGGCATCACCGGCCATCGACGCCTGAATCGCCGCGTTGAGGGCGAGTATGTTGGTCTGGTCAGCAATGTCGTCGATCAGGCTGACGATGTCGCCGATTTCCTGCGACGACTCGCCCAGACGCTTGATGCGTTTGGCGGTGTCCTGAATCTGTTCGCGAATGTTGTCCATGCCGTGGATGGTGTTGTGCACCACCTCGTTGCCCTTGTTGGCGATTTCCACGGAGCGCTCGGCGACTGCCGAAGACTCGGCGGCGTTGGCCGAGACCTGATCGATGGACTCGGCCATGTCGCTGATCGCCGTCGAAGCTTCGGAAATCTGCTGCGCCTGATGTTCAGAGGCCTGTGCCAGGTGCATCGCGGTGGCCTGGGTTTCCTGCACCGCTGCGGCGACCTGGCCGGCAGTGAGGTTGATCGTCGCGACGAGATCGCGCAATTGGTCGACGGAATAGTTGATCGAGTCGGCGATGGTGCCGGTGAAATCTTCGGTCACCGAAGCGGTCACGGTGAGGTCGCCGTCGGCGAGGTCTTCGATTTCATCGAGCAGGCGCATGATCGCGTTCTGGTTGCGCTCGTTCTTCTCGGCGGTTTCGCGCAACTGGCGATTGGTTTCCCGGACCATCACCAGACCGATAAGGATGATTGAGGCCAGCGCCAGCAAACCGAGGACGTAGCCACCGATGGTGTCGGTGTTGCGCCCGCCGGCAAGGTTCTCGAAGCGAGTGGCCAGGTGCGAGGCTTCGTCGAGCAGGGTTTGCGAGAGGCTGAAGATGTTGCTCGCCGACTCGCGGACCTTGAACAGCTCGGGCGAGGTTTCGAGGATTTCATCCACCGAACCGGAGACAAACTGGAACAGTTCGGAAATCTCACTCAGACGCGCGCGGGCATCACGGTCTTCGACCTGGCTGATTTTCAGCGCCGGATTACCTTGCAGCATGCCGTTGAGCACTTGGCCGAAACGCGTGGCGTCGCGGCCAAAGGCGTCGGCGGCTTGCTGGGAGTTTTCGTCGCCGGCGAGCACGGTGTTGACCGCGCCAAGAATACGTTCGGCCAGCAGCGACTGACGCTGAGCCATCGCCACCTGCGCCGCCGGGGCGCCGCGCTGGAGGAGGATTTCGACGACTTTTTCGTATTCGATCTGCAACTGCGGCACGGTTTCGGCCAGGGTCGCGGCGACCTGATGCAGCGACAGCACGGTCTGCTCGCTGGAAAGAATCGCGTCGGTGTTTTTCAGCAGGCGCTCCCAATCCAACTGCACAGCGCGCATTTCCGGGCGCACGGTGGCGGGTGCCGGCGGCAGGCCGGTGGCCGGATCACCTTTTTTCAGGTAACCCCAGCGCTGGGCGAAATCGTTGCGCGCATCGCTGAGCAACTTGAACGCAGCCGCCTTGCCGGCGGCGGCTTCGGTGGCGTTCTTGGCGATGCGTTGCGAGAGCACGCGCAGCTCACCGGCGTGGCCGATGTACTGTTTGTCGTAGTTCGCCTGGGTGTTGAGGTACGCGAAGTTGGCGAACAGCAGCATGATGAACACGATCAGTGCGATGAACAGCACGATGATCTGCGAGCGACTGCGCGAGCCTTCCGCCGGCTTGCCTGTTTTTGCTTTTGTCATCGGTCCTCGCCTGTTTGAAGCTCACCGGTAGAACCTGTAGGAGTGAGCCTGCTCGCGATTGAACGATAACGCGGTGTACTTGATACACCGCGGTGCCTGAATCGCGAGCAGGCTCACTCCTACAAGGGATCTTTGTTGTAACAGCTATATCGCGACGCTCATGAACACCGGGGATTTCGCCAGCGCAAACAGGCTGAACACCCGCCAGTTCTGCTCGCGGCGGAAATAGCCTTTGACGAATTCGGCTTTGGATCCCTGGCGCTTGCTGATCGAGATCGGTTCGAAGCTGTCCTGCTCGAAATGCTGCAGACCAATCACCTCATCGACCATCAACCCGGCAAACACGTCCCCATGCTCGACCACCAAGACCCGCCGCTGTTTACGCAACGGCGACAGTTCGTGGCCGAAAAATCCGCACAAATCCATGATCGGCAACAGCCGCCCGCGCAGGTTAGCCACGCCTTTGACCCACGGCTTGACCCCGGGCAACTGTGTGAAGCGCGGTTCGTGCAGCACTTCGCTGACTTCGCCCATCGGCGCCACATACCAATGCTCGCCGAGGCGAAAGCCGATGCCGCTCCAGCGATCCTGACGCGCCGGTTGCGACGGCAGGTCCGCCGCCAGCAAGCGGCAGCGCTGGTCGATTTGCCAGAGCAGTTCGAACGCGGTCAGCGATTCGCTCATGGTTGCGCGATCAGCCTTTGAGCACGTTGTTCAGGGTCTTGATCAGGGTGTCTTCGTCGACCGGTTTGGTCAGGTAGTCCTTGGCGCCTTGGCGGGTGCCCCAGACCTTGTCGGTTTCCTGATCCTTGGTGGTGATGATGATCACCGGGATATGGCTGGTGTCGGCATCCTTGGTCAACTGGCGGGTGGCCTGAAAACCGTTGAGGCCGGGCATGACGATGTCCATCAATACCGCGTCGGGTTTTTCCTGACGGGCCAGGGCCACGCCGTCGGCACCGTTTTCGGCCTTCAGCACTTCATGGCCGTGCTTTTCGAGCATGCCGGTCAGTTTGTACATTTCAGTCGGCGAATCATCGACGATCAGGATACGTGCCATGGTTTTCCCCATTTTTCTTGTCGACGCCCGGCCCGCTGGCCGAGCGTCACTGTACGTGTCTTACTGCGGCAAAACGGCGGCGAAGCCCGGAACATGGGCCTGGATCGCGTTGAGCAGTTCTTCCTTGCTGAAAGGCTTGGTCAAAAATTGATCAGAACCGACAATCCGCCCCTTGGCCTTGTCGAACAGCCCGTCACGCGATGACAGCATGATCACCGGCGTGGCCTTGAACGCACTGTTGTTCTTGATTAAAGCGCAGGTCTGATAACCATCCAGACGCGGCATCATGATGTCGACAAAAATGATCCCGGGATGGTTGTCGGCGATCTTCGCCAAAGCGTCGAAACCGTCGATCGCCGTGATCACTTCGCACCCGACATTCTTCAACAAGGTTTCGGCGGTACGACGAATCGTTTTCGAGTCGTCGATGACCATGACCTTCAAGGCGCTGGACTGCTGTTCCATAAGAGGGCTCTACCGTCGCCTTTGCGAATCAATTTGTCCGTTTTGCGGTTATCAATGGCTCGAAACCCTTGATGTTCAAGGGCCAGCACGCTACGCCAGCCTTTTTAGCACAGTCTCCAGATGCAATCTATCGACGGGTTTTTCCTTGACCGAAAACCCGCCCGGCGCCACTCTGGCGGCACTTTTTCAATACCGATCCGGTAGCCAATTTTCGAGGAAAACCCAATGAGCGTTCGCGTCGGGATTGTCATGGACCCTATCGCCAGCATCTCCTATAAAAAGGATAGCTCGCTGGCCATGCTGCTGGCCGCGCAGAAGCGTGGCTGGGAACTGTTCTATATGGAACAACGCGACCTGTATCAGGGTGAAGGTCAGGCCCGGGCGCGCATGAAGCCGCTGAAAGTCTTCGCCAACCCGGAAAAATGGTTCGAACTGGACGCCGAGCAGGACAACCTGCTGAGTGATCTGGACGTGATCCTGATGCGCAAGGATCCGCCGTTCGACATGGAGTTCGTCTACTCCACCTACCTGCTCGAACAGGCCGAAACCGCTGGCGTGCTGGTGGTGAACAAACCGCAGAGCCTGCGCGACTGCAATGAAAAACTGTTTGCCACGCTGTTCCCGCAGTGCACGCCGCCGACCATCGTCAGCCGCCGCGCCGACGTGCTGCGTGAATTCGCCGCCAAGCACGGCGACGTGATCCTCAAGCCGCTGGACGGTATGGGCGGTACTTCGATTTTCCGTCACCGCGCGGGCGATCCGAACCTGTCGGTGATCCTGGAAACCCTGACCGCCCTCGGTGGCCAGCAGATCATGGGCCAGGCTTACCTGCCAGCAATCAAGGACGGCGACAAACGCATCCTGATGATCGACGGCGAGCCGGTGGATTACTGCCTGGCGCGGATTCCGGCGCAGGGCGAAACCCGTGGCAACCTCGCTGCCGGTGGCCGGGGTGAAGCGCGTCCGCTGACGGACAAGGATCGCTGGATCGCTGCTCAGGTCGGCCCGACCCTGCGTGAGAAAGGCCTGCTGTTTGTCGGTCTCGATGTGATCGGTGAAAGCCTCACCGAAATCAACGTCACCAGCCCGACCTGCATCCGTGAAATCGACAATGCCTTTGGCACTGACATCGGCGGCATGCTGATGGACGCGATCGCCAAGAAGCTGCAAGCCGCCGGCAAAAAGCCACAAGCTTGATGCACGTCACATGCAGTCTGTCGCTTGAAGCGTGAAGCCCAAGGCGTGAAACCAACATTGCGTTATCATGCGCAGCCTCTGAAAAACGCGATGTTGGTTTTCTTGTCATGACCCTCCCGTCCGATCTGCCCGCAGAACTCGCCCACCGTGGCGTGCGCCCGGCCGATCGCCTCGGATTTACCCTGTTTCTCGCGGCGCTGATTCATTTGGCGCTGCTGCTCGGCGTCGGCTTCACGATGGTCGAGCCCAAACAAATCAGCAAAACCCTGGAAATCACCCTCGCCACCTTCAAAAGCGAAAAGAAACCGGAGAAGGCTGACTTTCTCGCGCAGGAAAATCAGGAAGGCAGCGGCACGCTGGACAAGAAGGCGATCCCCAAGACCACTGAAGTGGCGCCATTCCAGGACAATCAGGTCAAGAAAGTCACCCCGCCACCGGCCGCCAAGCCGCAAGTGCAGGAAGCCGCGCCCAAGGCAGCGGTGACTACGGTTGCGCCGAAGCCGAAAAAAGCACCGACCAAGAAGGAAGAAAGCAAAACCGAAGTCAAACCGACAGTCGACGCGCCAGAGTTCGACAGCTCGCAGCTGTCCAGCGACATCGCCAGCCTCGAAGCCGAACTGGCCAAAGAACAACAGCTGTACGCCAAGCGCCCGCGCATTCACCGCTTGAGCGCGGCGTCGACCATGCGCGACAAGGGCGCCTGGTACAAAGACGACTGGCGCAAGAAGGTCGAACGCATCGGCAACCTCAATTACCCCGAGGAAGCACGGCGCAAGCAGATCTACGGCAATTTGCGCCTGATGGTTTCGATCAATCGCGACGGCTCGCTGTATGAAGTGCTGGTGCTGGAATCGTCCGGCCAGCCGCTGCTGGATCAGGCGGCGCAGCGCATTGTTCGACTGGCGGCACCGTTTGCGCCGTTTACCGGGGACTTGTCGGATATCGATCGTCTGGAAATCATTCGCACCTGGAAATTCGCCCGCGGCGACAAGCTCTCGAGCAATTAAGGGCAAGATCAAAAGATCGCAGCCTTCGGCAGCTCCTACATTGGCCTGCATTTACATGTAGGAGCTGCCGAA
>NZ_AKJR01000103.1:0-9549 GCF_000282235.1 Pseudomonas sp. GM24
GCCTGCTCGCGAAAGCGGTCTGTCTGACACATCAATGTTGGATGTGCCGCAGTCTTCGCGAGCAGGCTCGCTCCCACAAGGATTACCTCGATCGCCAATCAATCCTCAAACCGGATCGGACATTTCTCCGGCCCCTCAAGCTTCCTCAATTCCTCCACCACCTGCGGCCGCGCCCGGCGCAAGGTCAGGCTGCGATTCTGGCGCAATAAACGCCGCGCCTCCTGATGCAGCATCTCCACCCCCGAATAGTCGATGAAGTTGATTTGCTGCGCCTCGATCACCACCCGCGCGCCGTGCAGGCGCTGCAGGCGCACTTGCAGGTAATGGCTGGCGCCGAAAAAGATCGAGCCGCCGACGCGCAAAACATCATCCTCACCGTCGCGCCAATGCTGCACACGCGGTTGCGAGGTGCGCTTGAGGTAGAAGAACAGTGATGCCAGCACCCCGGCATAAATCGCCGTCTGCAATTCCAGCAGCAATGTCGCCAGGCAAGTCAGCGCCATTACCACGAACTCGGCACGGCTGACTCGCAGCAACGCGCGAATGCCGCGATGATCGACCAGGCCCCAGGCGATCAGCAGAATGCTGCCCGCCATTGCCGGAATGGGAATGTGCGAAATCAGACCGGCGCCGAAAATCGCAAACAACGCCACCCAGATCGCTGAAAAGATCCCGGCCAATGGCGAACAGGCGCCCGCCTCGTAGCTCAACCCCGAACGGGTAAACGATCCGGCTGACAGCGACCCGGAAAAAAACGCCCCGACGATGTTCGATAAACCCTGCGCGCGAACTTCCTGATTGGCATCGAGCAACTGTTGCGACCGAGCGGAAATCGAGCGCGCGATCGACAGGCTGGTGACCAGCCCGAGCATGCCCACCGCCACGGCGCTCGGCAGCAAACGCAGGATCAAATCCAGATCCAGCGGCAAGCCACTGAACGGCGGCAGGCGCCCGACAAACGCGCTGACCAGATGCACATGCCCGAACATCGCCGGCCACAGCCACACCAGCAGACTGGCCAGCACCAATGTGATCAACAGCGTTGGCCAGCGTGGCAGCAGTTGTTTCAGCACCACGCCGACCACCACCGTGGCTACGCCCAGAACTAACGACGGTTTATCCACAGCCCTGAGGTGTTGCAGCAGATCCATCAGACTAGCCAGCGCCGTGGCTTTCGCCGGTAATTCCAGTCCCAACAGATTCGGCAATTGCCCAATGGCGATCACCACCGCCGCGCCGAGAGTGAAACCGAGTACCACCGAATGCGAGACGAAATTCACCAGCGCACCGAAGCGCAGCAAGCCAAGCAGCCACTGGAAAATCCCTGCGAGCAAGGTCAGCAGCAGGATCAGCGTGATGTAATCCTGCGAGGCCGGCACGGCCAACGGACTGACGCTGGCGTACAGCACGATGGAAATGGCCGCTGTCGGACCGCAGATCAAGTGCCAGGATGAGCCCCACAGGCAGGCGATCAACACCGGAATGATCGCGGCGTAGAGGCCGTATTCAGGTGGGAGGCCGGCGATCAGCGCGTAGGCAATCGACTGGGGTAACGCGAGAATCGCACCGCTGAGGCCGACGATCAGATCCCGTCCGACGCTGGCGCGGGTTTGTCGCGGTAGCCAGGTGAGGAAGGGCAAGAGAGAGTGGCGGCTGGGGAAGGCCATGGGTCCTCGCGGTTAGGGTTTTATTCAAGGTTATCAGGGTGTCAGGGGGCCTCTGGGAGAGGGGACTGACCGAGGTGTCTGTCAGAGATTCATCAACCTGCGATTTCAAAGTTGAACGCAAGTTTTGAATGCAACAAATATCGGCTCCCTTTCCCCCTCGCCCCCTCTGGGGGAGAGGGCTGGGGTGAGGGGGCAAAAATCTCAAGCAGTGCACAATTCCAGCAATCCCACGATCAGAGCTTGGCTTTGACCGCCACCAGCGCATCCTTGCCATCGACGGTCTTCACGCCATCCAGCCACTTGTCCAGCACCGCCGGGTTCGCCTTGATCCACGCCTTCGCCGCCTCGGCATTAGTGACCTTCTTGTTCACCACCTCAGCCATGATGCTGTTCTCCATCTCCTGAGTGAACGAAAGATTGGTCAGCAATTTACCCACATTCGGACACGCCTCGGCGTAGCCCTTGCGCGTCAACGTAAACACGCTGCCAGTGTCGCCAAAGTACTTCTCGCCACCCTTCAGGTAATGCATCTTCAACTGCACGTTCATCGGATGCGGGGTCCAGCCGAGGAAGGTGACGAATTTCTGTTTCTTCACCGCCCGCGACACTTCAGCCAGCATCGCCTGTTCGCTGGACTCGATCAGCTTCCACTGGCCCATGTCGAAGTCATTCTTCTTGATGATTTCCTGCAGCGAGATATTCGCCGGTGCGCCCGAGCCGATGCCGTAGATCTTGCGCTCGAACTTGTCGGCGTATTTGTTCAGGTCGGCAAAGTTATGCACACCGGCGTCCCACACGTAATCCGGTACAGCCAGGGTGAACTCGGTGCCGTCGAGGTTTTTCGCCAGTTGCGTGACATCGCCGGTGGCGACGAACTTGTCGTAGAAGCCCTGCTGCGCCGGCATCCAGTTGCCGAGGAACACATCCACTTGGCCATCCTTCAACCCGCCAAAAGTAATCGGCACCGCGAGGGTGTCGACCTTGGCCTTGTAGCCCATGCCGTCCAGCAGAAACCCGGTGATGGCGTTGGTCGCGGCGATGTCGCTCCAGCCCGGATCAGCCATTTTCACCGTGTCGCAGCTCTGCTCGGCGAAGGCCGAAGTGCTGCTCAACGCGATCAGGCCAACCGTCACTACTGTGGATAACTTGCGCATGGACTTCCCCTTAACATTATTGGTTTTGGCAGGGTTGTGGATAACGTGCTTTGCGTTCCAGATCATCGAGGTCGATGTGGTTGCGCATGTACTGCTGACTGGCGTCCACCAGCGGCTGGTGATCCCAGCTCTTCAGCTTGCCGATGGTTAATGCGTCGGCAACAAATCGGCGACGGCGTTGGCTGGCGAGGACGTCGCGGTGTATTGCCGGGATGTCCCACTTGGCTCGCGCCTCGGCGATAAAATCGTCGAAAAGCTGGCGATGTTGCGGCGATTGGCTGAGTTCTTCCAGTTCACGCGGATCGTTATTTACGTCGAAGAGTAGGCAAGGGTCGCTTTCACTGTAGATAAATTTGTAGGCGCCGCGACGGATCATCATCAACGGGCTGATGGTGCCTTCGGCCATGTATTCGCCAAACACTTGGTCATGGCCGCCCTGCCCTTGCAGGTGTGAAACCAGTGAGCGGCCGTCCAGCGGCAAGCCCGGTTCCAGCGTTCCGCCGGCCAGTTCAACGAAGGTCGGCAACAGGTCAGCGGTCGACACGGCTGCGCTAACCCGCCCGGCATCGAACTGGCCTGGGGCACTTATCAACAGGGGCACACGGGCCGCCATCTCGTACCAGTGCATTTTGTACCAGAGGCCTTTCTCGCCGAGCATGTCGCCGTGGTCACCGGAGAACACAATGATGGTGTCGTCAATTAGTCCGGTTTCTTCGAGGGTTTGCAGAAGTTTGCCGACGTTGGCGTCGATATAGCTGCAGGCGCCGAAGTAGGCCCGGCGTGCATCGCGGATCTTATCCACAGGCAGCGGCTTGTCCCACAGGTCGTAAACCTTGAGCAGACGTTGCGAGTGCGGATCGAGTTCGTGTTGATCCGGCGTGATCGGAAGCGGGATATCGGCATCGTTGTACAAATCCCAGAACGCCTTGGGAATGGTGTAGGGATCGTGTGGGTGAGTCATCGATACGGTCAGGCAGAACGGGCGATCGCCATCCTCGCGAATGTGATCGAACAGGTATTGCTGCGCCTTGAACACCACCTCTTCATCGAAATCGAGCTGGTTGGTGCGCACACACGGCCCGGCCTGCAGCACCGAAGACATATTGTGATACCAACTCGGCCGCACGTCCGGCTCATCCCAGTTCACGGCCCAACCGTAATCTGCTGGGTAGATATCACTGGTCAGGCGTTCTTCATAACCGTGCAACTGGTCCGGGCCGCAGAAATGCATCTTGCCCGACAGCGCGGTGCGGTAGCCGAGGCGGCGCAGGTAGTGGGCGTAGGTCGGAATGTCGGCGGGGAAATCCGCCGCGTTGTCATAGGCGCCAATCTTGCTCGGCAACTGGCCGCTGACCAGGGTGAAACGCGACGGCGCACATAACGGGCTGTTGCAGTAAGCGGCATCGAACACCACGCCTTGGGCGGCGAGGCGGGAAAGATTCGGCAGTTTGATTGGCGACGGGCCGTAGATCGGCAACATTGGCGCGGCCATCTGATCGGCCATGATGAAAAGAATATTCTTGCGCTTCATGTGATCGCGGCATTCCATAGTGAATATTTATGCGACATTGCTGCGATCGAGCATGGAGTCCATGCTGTATTCGGTAAAGCCCGCGCCGGACAATGACTAGGATAAGCACAGCTTATGTATGAAGCTCTGGGGGATCTGTCCCTCGACCTGCTGCGCGCCTTCGAGGCCGCAGCCAGGCATCGCAGTTTTACCGCGGCGGCGGTCGAGCTGGGCACCACACAACCGGCGATCAGCCAGCAGATCAAACGGCTGGAAGAAAAACTTGGTACGCGGTTGTTTGATCGCATCTACCGTGGCATCGAGCTGACCGAAGTCGGCGCGATACTGTTTGAGCAAGTTAACCTCGGTTTGCAGAATATCGATGCAGGATTGAGTGCGATCAGCGCACAGCAGCAACATGAAGTCCTGCAGGTTGCCACTGATTTTGCCTTCGCTGCGTATTGGCTGATGCCGCGCCTGCATCGCTTTCACGAAGCCAATCCGCAGGTCGACGTCAGCCTCGTGACCAGCGAACGCAACCACAACATGCTGCGCACCGATATCGATGTGGCGATCCTGTTTGGCGACGGGCGCTTTAAACAGGGTGAAAGCCATTGGCTGTTCAGCGAAGAAGTGTTCCCCGTGTGCAGTCCGCAATTGCTCAAGGACCGCGCCCCGCCCTTGCCTGCTCAGGCGTTGCTGGAGTTTCCGTTGTTGCACCTGCGCGGGGAAAACAGCAGCAACTGGTTTGACTGGAGTGGTCTGTTCCGTGAACTGGGTATCAATACACCGCCAGCGCCGGGGCAATTGCGCTTCGACAATTACACGCTGTTGATTCAAGCGGCGATTGGCGGGCAAGGCGTGGCGATTGGCTGGCGGCACCTTGTGGATAACTTGCTGAGTCAGGGTTTGTTATGCCGGCCGATTGCTGAAACGACGCTGTCGCGGTTGGGTTATTACGTGGTGCTGCCGCAACGCAAACGCCGGGGCACTCTGATTCAGCAGTTTGTCGATTGGTTGATGGTGGAGCAGGCGAGTAGCGCTGAATCGCTCAATGGGTTGGCATTGCCTTCGATTGCGGTTTGAAGATCAAAAGATCGCAGCCTTCGGCAGCTCCTGCATCTGGAACGCGGTCCCCTGTAGGAACTGCCGAAGGCTGCGATCTTTTACGAATCTGAAGCCGCCACAAAATTCACATGTTCACCCACATGCAAATTCAGCCTTAGCTCATCGGCTATGCCCACCGCCACGCGATTCAGCCGCTCCAGCGGTTCGGCCAGACCCGGTTCCAGGTTGCCGCCGACTTGACTGAAATGTTCGATGGTCAGCCCGGCCACGCCGTGCGGTGCATTGACCAGCGTCCAGTGCAGCGGGCTGCTTTGCACGGCTTCGCGAATTTCTTCGGCAGCATGACGTTGCAGGCGATCATCAACATCCGGCTCATCAAGTACGGCAAAGTCGCCCACCAGAACCAGCCGCGACACATTGGCCGCTTGCAGGCCATCAACCAGTGCGTCGACGGCCAGGACTTGCTCGACCGGTCCGAGCACTACGGAGCGTTCAACCTGATCGCTGCTGAACGGTAACCCCGGCGCATCCAGTAAACAGATGACCGCCGAACTGCCGGCCACACTCTGATTGACCCGTTCCGAGTCGAACAAATCGCCCGTTTTGGTGCGCAATCCAGGACGCGGCGCGAGTGCGGTCAAATCGTCGAGGATGGCGATGACTTCGTGCTGACGACGCAGCAATTCAGCCATCAACGCGCTGCCCAGGCTACTCATGGCACCATAGAGCACCACTTTTACCGCCGGGGTTTCGGCATTTTTCATGGCTGATCCCTTTTCTTATCCCTTGTATGGCGTGTGACATACGGGCAACGCCGAGGGTTCGAACCGATTTCCGAGGGTTTGCGATGCAAGCGATCAAGGGCTACCACGCCCACGTCTATTTTGACGCCGACACCATTGAACAGGCGCGGGCCTTGTGCGAGCAGGCCGCGCAATTGTTTTCATTGAAGATGGGCCGCGTCCACGAGCGCCCGGTCGGGCCGCATCCGGACTGGAGTTGCCAATTGGCCTTCGGCCCCGAGCTGATTGGCGATGTGCTGCCATGGCTGGCGCTGAACCGTAAAGGCTTGGTGGTGTTTCTGCACCCGGACACTGGCGATGACTTGCTCGACCATACGGAGCACGCGATCTGGATGGGTGCGATCCGAACGCTGGATCTGTCTATTTTTTGATCAAATCGTTTCTGCTGCCTCGCCTGGCAGATGCTCGTCCAGATGCAGCCAGGGCAATTGGCTGTCCGTCCAGATGTGTCGCTCGGCGGGTGCCTGCTCTGGGTGATCAAGGGTGGCGATGGTCACGTCGATGCTCTCGGGGCTGAGTAATGTCACCAGCGCCAGTTGCGCGCCGCAGTGCGGGCAGAAGAACCGCGCGCAACTGGCCGACGAGTCATATCGCGAAGGCACGCCGGCCAGCCATTGAAAATTCGCTGCCGGCACGGTGATCCAGGTCGTGACGATTCCGCCGCTGACTCGGCGGCAAATCGAACAATGGCAATGGGCGATATCCTGCAAGGCCCCGCTGAACTGATAACGAATGTGTCCGCAATGGCAGCTGCCGCTGTGCAATTCGCTCATCTCGAAAGCTCCCCTTCCCGTGTTTATTGACTCTAGTTCGCATCCGACGGCCGGTTGACCGTTCATTCAAAGCTTTCTCAAGCGAAAGGTAGCTGAAAGCTTCCCCGATTAGGATCGCCTCCACTTCCGGCAACAGACCGGTTGGCCAACGCGTGTGATACCTCGCACGAACGGCCCAATTAACAACAACAATGGTGATTCTGATGTCCTCTGTAGCCCGCCTTTTCGCTGTCACTCCGCCCGTACGTCTCGTGCTTCCCGTTCTGCGCTGATCCCGTCCGATCTGCTCATTTAACTAGCCGCGCTACGCCTGGAGTATTCCCATGCTGACTTTCCTTGGCTTCGCCATGGTCATCACGTTCATGTTCCTGATCATGACCAAGCGCCTGTCCGCGCTGATCGCTCTGATCATCATCCCGATCGTCTTCGCCCTGTTCGGCGGTTTTGCACCGAAGATCGGCCCGATGATGCTCGAAGGCATCACCAAGCTCGCGCCGACTGGCGTGATGCTGATGTTCGCGATTCTCTATTTCGCCCTGATGATTGACTCCGGCCTGTTTGACCCGGCCGTGCGCAAGATTCTCAAACTGGTCAAGGGTGACCCGCTGAAGGTTTCGGTCGGCACCGCCGTACTGGCGCTCGTCGTTTCCCTCGATGGTGACGGCGCGACCACTTATATGATCTGCGTGGCCGCCATGCTGCCGCTGTACAGCCGCATCGGCATGAGCCCGCGGATCATGGCCGGTCTGATCATCCTCGCCGGTGGCGTGATGAACATGACGCCGTGGGGCGGCCCGACCGCGCGTGCGGCGAGTGCGCTGCATGTCGATCCGTCGGACATTTTCGTGCCGATGATTCCGGCCATGGCCGCTGGTGTGGTGGCGATTCTGGTTATCGCTTATTTCTACGGTAAACGTGAGCGTGCGCGTCTGGGTGAGCTGCATCTGGTTGGCGATGATATTGATCACAGCGAAATCAGCGTGTCGCAGTTCCCGGATGCCCGCCGTCCAAAACTGATCTGGTTCAACGGCGCCCTGACTTTCGGCCTGATGTGCACCCTGATCGCCGGCCTGCTGCCATTGCCGGTGCTGTTCATGGTTGCGTTCAGTATTGCCATGATCGTCAACTACCCTTGCCTGCAGATGCAGAAGGATCGTGTCGCCGCTCACGCGGGTAGCGTGCTGGCAGTGGTCGGTCTGATCTTTGCGGCGGGTATCTTCACCGGTATCCTGAGCGGCACCGGCATGGTCGATGCGATGTCGAAGAGCCTGTTGGCGGTGATCCCGGATTTCCTCGGCCCGTACCTGGCGGTGATCACGGCGCTGGTGAGCATGCCGTTCACCTTCTTCATGTCCAACGATGCGTTTTACTATGGCGTGTTGCCGGTGTTGGCCGAAGCCGCCAGCCACTACGGGATCACCGCAGTGGAAATGGCCCGTGCCTCGATCGTCGGTCAGCCCGTCCACTTGCTGAGCCCGTTGGTGCCATCGACGTATCTGTTGGTAGCCTTGGCCGGCATTGATTTTGGTGACCACCAGCGTTTCACCCTGAAATGGGCGATCCTGGTTTGTATCTGCATCCTGATTGCTGCACTGCTGTTGGGGACTTTCCCGGTGTTCAGCACTCTATAAGCCCAAGACTCACCGTTTCGGGTCCTGGCTTCGCGGTTTGAAGCCCGGACCTTTTTCGGTTTAACAATCGCTCAAAGGAATACACATGGAATGGCTGACCAACCCCGAAATCTGGGTTGCCTTCTTCACCCTGACCGCCCTGGAAATCGTCCTCGGCATCGATAACATCATCATGATTTCGATCCTGGTCAGCCGCATGCCGAAACACATGCAGCAGCGCACCCGGATCTTCGGTCTTGGCCTGGCCATGATCACCCGCATCCTGTTGCTGCTGTCGATCACCTGGGTCATGCGCCTCACCGCCGACCTGTTCGAAGTGTTCGGTCAGGGCATTTCCGGCCGTGACCTGATTCTGTTCTTCGGTGGTCTGTTCCTGCTGTGGAAGAGCTCGCAAGAGATGTATCACGCGCTGGAAGGCGAAGACGAAAGCGACGAAACCCCGGGTGGCAAGGGTGGCAACTTCCTTTACACCATCATCCAGATCGCGATCATCGACATCGTCTTCTCGCTGGATTCGGTGATCACCGCAGTGGGTATGGTTTCCCACGTGCCGGTGATGGTTGCGGCGATCGTTGTGGCGGTACTGGTGATGATGCTGGCCTCGGGCAAGATCAGCGAGTTCATCGACAAGCACCCGTCGCTGAAGATGCTGGCGCTGTCGTTCCTGCTGGTGGTCGGTACCGTGCTGATTGCCGAGTCGTTCGACGTGCATGTGCCGAAAGGCTACGTCTACTTCGCCATGGCGTTCTCGCTGGCGGTTGAGGCGATCAACATCAAGCTGCGCGGCGCAATGGCCAAGAAGCGACAGCAGCAAGATCCGGTGAAACTGCGCAAGGACATCCCGGGCCAGTAACCCGGTAGTCTTCAGGCAACACCCCTTGTAGGAGTGAGCCTGCTCGCGATAGCGGTCTTTCAGTCAACATCAATGTTGAGGCTGATGGCC
>NZ_AKJR01000104.1:0-9126 GCF_000282235.1 Pseudomonas sp. GM24
GGCAGCTCCTACATTTGGAATGCATTTCCACTGTAGGAGCTGCCGAAGGCTGCGATCTTTTGATTTTTCAACGCGCGAATTGGGTGAGGCATTCCTCGATCGAACGCTGCTGCGTCGCGGCATACAACCCCAACTCATCAATGGTTGCGCGCCCCAGAGCCTGTTCGAAGGCCTGCCGATTGGAGTGCTCGCCATAGTGCGCCTGCGCCGCGTCCCCAAGGTTCGACTGAAAAATCCCCGCCGCACTCACCGGCAGGAAATCTTCGTACACCAACGGTTCCGCTTTCACATAACCATCGCGTAACAAGTCCTCCAGAGACGACTGCCCAAGTCCTCCAGCAGCCAGACCTTTTTCCGTGGCGAAATAGCGAAAGTACGCCAACTCTTGTTCACGCATGCCTTCGACACTGTCAGGAAATTCGCCAAAGTGCTGAGCCATCAGCGCGTTGTAGCGTGCGCCATTGCCCTCGTTGGGGAAGTCGCCGAGTTCATCGCGCGCGGCATTCAGCAAGCGGTCATACAGCGCCCGGCCTTTGGGGGTGAGTGCCGCGCCGCGCTGTTCGATTTCGCCGAAACGCGCGCTGTGACTGCCACGGGTCTGGTTCTGATCGGTGAAGGCGATCGGCTCGTCCAGCGCCTTGAAACTGGTCTGGCGCAAGAGGATCGGGCACTGCCGGCGCGGCGGGCCTTCGATGACGGCTTTTGGGGTGATGCCATGGGCCGGCATCTGTTCCTGCACGCTATCGATGTCCAGCGTGCGCGGCGTCAGGTGGTTGATGTGCGGGCCTTTGAACGCCACCACGTCGGCGATCAAGCGGTGTTGGGCGCTTAAAGTCTGGTATTGCGCGGCAGTAACCGTGGCGCTGTGATGCCAGCGAAAGGTTTCCAGTGCCTGCAGGACGAATGCCTCGGCCTCGCTTTCATTCAGTCCGCCTGCGGTTTCAGCCTGCGCGATCAAGCGTAATGCCTCCGGGGTAAAGATCGAACGCTTGGCCAGCACTGATTCGGCGAAGGCGCGTAGCTGCGGATCTTCAATCAACTCCAGGCGCAACAACGACGTAAACACTCGAAACGGGCTGACTTGCAGCGCGTCCTCATGCACTGCGCGAAAAGCCGTGGAATGCACCGGTACGCCCGCCGGGGTCAGGTCGTAATAACCCACCGGCTGCATGCCCATCACCGCAAACAAGCGGGCGAGGGTGGCTAGTTCGGTGGCGGTGCCGACGCGGATGGCGCCATGGCGCTCCATGTCCAGCCGCTGGATTTCACCGGTGCTGTCGAGTTGCCGGGCGATGTCCGGCTGATCGGCAAGCACCTCGCGGTTGGTTTGCTCGACCAATTGCATCAGCGCGCCGTACAACGGCACTTCTTCGCGGTACATGTCGGACATCGCTTTGGAGAAGCGTTGGCGGATCAGGTCGGGGCTGACGAACGGCTGCACGGTCATGAAAAAAATTCCTGCCACGGTCACGGAATGGATGAGTGAAAAGATCGCAGCCTTCTCGCACGCGGGCAAACGAAGAATCCTACGAACTTCATTCTGCCAACGACTGATCCACCAGTTCGATCCAGTGCATCACCCGCGTGCGCCCGGCGCTGGCCAGATGGCTCTGACAGCCAACGTTGGAGGTGACGATCAGCTCAGGGCGGCCACTCTCCAGCGCATTGAGGCGGTTGTCGCGCAGTTGCCGGGCCAGCACCGGTTGCGTCAGCGAATAGGTGCCCGCCGAGCCGCAGCACAAATGGCCGTCGGGCACGGCGGTAAGATTGAAACCCAGGCGCGCCAGCACAGCTTCCACCGCGCCGCCCAGTTTCAACGCGTGCTGCAAAGTGCACGGGCAATGCACGGCAATCCGTCGCTCGCTCGCCGCGCAGACTTTTTCCAGCGGTTCCCGATCGAGTATCTGCACCAGATCCAGCGTCCGCTCGCTGATTTCCCGTGCCTTGGCCGCATACACCGGATCGTTTTCCAGCAAATGCCCGTAATCCTTGATGAATGCGCCGCAACCGCTGGCGGTCTGCACAATCGCTTCGGCGCCGTTTTGCAGGTGCGGCCACCAGGCATCGATGTTCTGCCGTGCGCGGTCGAGGCCTTTGGCTTGCGCGTCGAGGTGATAGTCCAGCGCGCCGCAACACCCGGCCTCGGCTACCGGGGTGACACTGATGCCCAAGCGATCCAGCACCCGCGCCGTGGCGTCATTGGTGTTCGGCGACAAACCCGGTTGCACGCAGCCTTCCAATAACAACACCCGCCGGGCATGGCGCGGAGCGGGGCGCATACCGGAAAGCGGCAGATGCTGTGGCAGTTTGCTTTCCAGCATTCGCGGCAACAGCGGACGAAACGTCGTGCCCACCCGCAACAAGCCTTTGAACAACCCTGGATTCGGCGCCAATGCGCGCAAACCCTCGCGCAACAGACGTTGCGCCGCCGGACGTGGCACCGCGTGATCGACCACCGCGCGGCCGATGTCGAGCAGGTTGTGATAGTCGACGCCGGACGGGCAGGTGGTTTCGCAGTTGCGGCACGACAGGCAGCGATCCAGATGCAGTTGTGTCTGCGCCGTCGCGGGTGCGCCTTCGAGCACTTGCTTGATCAGGTAGATGCGCCCGCGCGGGCCATCGAGTTCATCGCCGAGCAACTGATAGGTCGGGCAGGTCGCGTTGCAAAAGCCGCAATGCACGCAGGTGCGCAGAATCTTTTCCGCCTCGGCGGCGCGGGGCAGTTGTCGCGATTGTTCGCTGAGGGTGGTTTGCATGGCTAGAACTCCGCGTACATCCGCCCGGGGTTGAACAGCCCTTGCGGGTCGAGTTGCACCTTGAGTTGTCGGTGGTAACGCAGCAGTGTCGCGGGCAATGGCTGAAACGGCGAATTGCTGGCGCCATGGCTGAAACAGGTAGCGTGGCCGCCCAGTTCCTGCGCGAGAATGTGGATGTGCGCCGCGTCGGATTTCAGCCAGCGTTGCGCGCCGGCCCAGTCGATCAACTGCTCGCCGGGCAGATCCAGCGGGCCGAGATTGTTCGGCAGTGACAGGCGCCACAACGGCCGGCCCTCATCGAAAAACGCCAGCCTCTGCTCATTCAGATCACGCCAGAACTGCGAGTCCAGCGGCTCGCCACCCAGGCGTTGATGCGCCGCCGTCACCGAACCTTCGCCGCCCTCCAAACGCAGATACAGGCTCTGGCCATCGTGACAAGCGGCACTGATCGGTAGCGGTTGCTGACCCCATTCGGCAAGCCTGGTCAGCGCCCGCGAGCATTCCATATCGAGGCGAATGCTCAGGCACTGCCGTGGTTTCGGCAGGACTTTCAGCGACACTTCGGTGAGCACGCCGAGGCAGCCGTAACTGCCGGCCATCAGCCGCGACAGGTCATAACCGGCGACGTTTTTCATCACTTCGCCGCCGAAACGCAGGTGCTGACCAAGGCCAGTGATCACCCGCGTGCCGAGGACGAAGTCGCGCACCGAGCCAGACCACGGCCGCCGAGGCCCGGACAACCCCGTGGCGATCATGCCGCCAACCGTCGCGCCTTCACCGAATGCCGGCGGCTCGCAGGGCAGCATTTGCCCGGCAGCGTCTAGCGCCACCAGCAGCTCGGACAACGGCGTACCGGCGCGCGCCGTGATCACCAGTTCAGTCGGCTCGTAGCGGACGATGCCACAGTGGGCGCGGGTGTCGAGCACTTCGCCGGCGACCTCGCGGCCGAGAAAGGCTTTGCTGTTGCCACCCTGAATTTTCAGCGGCGTGGCATTGGCCCGCGCTTCGTTGACCTGATCGAGCAGGGCGCTGGCGGCGTCGACATCGGCCATCAGAAACGCTCCAGTTCGGGGAACGGCAATTGCCCGGCGTGAATGTGCATCGCGCCGAATTCGGCGCAGCGGTGCAGGGTCGGAATGTTCTTGCCGGGATTCAGCAGGCCTTGTGGGTCGAACGCGGCTTTTACTGCGTGGAACAGACTTAGTTCGTCGCTGTTGAACTGCGCGCACATCTGGTTGATTTTCTCGCGGCCGACGCCGTGTTCACCGGTGATGCTGCCGCCAACTTGCACGCACAGTTCGAGGATCTTGCCGCCCAAGGCTTCGGCGCGGTGCAGTTCGCCCGGTTGATTGGCGTCGAACAGGATCAGCGGGTGCATGTTGCCGTCGCCGGCATGGAACACGTTGGCCACGCGCAAACCGTATTCTTCGCCGAGGCGGGCGATGCCTTGCAGGACGCCGGGTAATTCGCGGCGCGGGATGGTGCCGTCCATGCAGTAGTAATCGGGCGACAAACGGCCGATGGCCGGGAAAGCATTTTTGCGTCCGGCCCAGAAGCGCACACGCTCGGCTTCGTCGCGGGCCTGACGCACTTCGGTGGCGCCGGCCGCGGTCATGACCTCGCGCACCCGCAGACAATCGTCGTGAACGTCGGCTTCGACGCCATCGAGTTCGCACAACAGAATCGCCTCGGCGTCGACTGGGTAACCGGCGTGAATGAAATCTTCAGCGGCGCGAATGGCGAGGTTGTCCATCATCTCCAGGCCGCCGGGAATGATCCCCGCCGCGATGATTTCGGCGACCGCGCGGCCTGCCTTTTCCACTGAATCGAAACTGGCCAGCAGGACTTTCGCGACTTGCGGTTTGGGCAGCAGTTTGACCGTGACTTCGGTGATGATCCCCAGCAGTCCTTCGGAGCCGGTGAACAACGCGAGCAGATCGAAACCCGCTGAGTCGAGTGCATCCGAACCGAGGGTCAGGCGTTCGCCTTCGATGGTCAGCACTTCGATTTTCAGCAGATTGTGCACGGTCAATCCGTACTTGAGGCAATGCACACCGCCAGCGTTTTCGGCGACGTTGCCGCCGATTGAACAGGCGATCTGCGACGATGGGTCCGGCGCGTAATACAGACCGAAAGGCGCGGCTGCCTGAGAGATCGCCAGATTGCGCACCCCCGGTTGAACCCGCGCGGTGCGGGCGGCAGGGTCGATGTGCAGGATATTGTTGAAGCGCGCCATCACCAGCAGCAGGCCCTGTTCCAGCGGCAAGGCGCCGCCGGACAAGCCGGTGCCGGCACCACGGGCAACCACTGGGACGTTTTTCTGGTGGCAGAGTTTGAGCAGGGTTTGCACTTGCTCGAGTCGACGGGGCAGGGCGACCAGCATCGGCGTGGTGCGGTAGGCGGAGAGGCCGTCGCATTCGTAGGGTTTGAGTTCCTCCTCGCGCCACAAAATGTCGAGATCAGGCAGCGCGTGCTGCAATGCCTTGAGCAACTCAGCCTTGTTCACCTGCGGCAACGGGCCGTCGAGGCGTTCGTCATAAAGAATATTCATCTACACCTCAGACCTCGTCACTTTGTAGGAGCTGTCGAGTGAAACGAGGCTGCGATCTTTTGATCTTGTTTTTAAAAAGCAAAATCAAAAGATCGCAGCCTTCGGCAGCTCCTACACAGGATGTGTTGAGTGTCATTTCTGGCTTCCGAGGAATTCCCGATACAGGCGCGCAGTATTCCCCGGCTGTTCAACCATCGGCATGTGCCCGACATGATCCCAGACATCCACGCGCAAATTGGCGATGCCCTTGCTCCACACCGGCACGCTGCTGACGTCGATCAGCCGATCCTTGCGGCCCCAGAGCAACAGCGCCGGGCATTTGATGTCGGGTAGTTTCGGCTCCATCGGCGGGCTGGCGCGAAAATCGCGGAAGATCTCTTCCAGTTCATCGCGTTGTTGTTCGTAGCGCTGGGCGATGGCGTCCAGCACCAGGTTCGGCACCCACGGTGGCGACTCCATGGTCATCGCGTAAAACTGGCGAAATTCTTCCCGCGAGTTGATCAGAAACGGGTTATGCCCGCGCGCCAGATGCCGCTCCATGTCGCTGACCTCGGGCGCGGTGACGCCCGCCGGGTCGATCAATGCCACCGAAGCAATGCGGTCGGGATACGTCGCCGCCAGCCACGCGGCGATGTAGCCGCCCATCGAGTTGCCGATCACGTGGACTTTCTCCACGCCGCAGACGTCGAGCAACTGGATCATGCGCTTGGCCTGCAACGGAATGTCATAACCGCCGCCAGCCTTGAAGCCGGTTTCACCATGGCCGGCGAGGTCCGGAATGATCACCCGATACTGGCGCACGAAATGCCGGGAAAAGCGCAGCCACAGGTTCTTCTCGGCGCTGTAGCCATGCAGCATCAGAATCGCGCTGGCCGCTTCATACGGCCCGCCCTGCCAGGTCGAGACGGTCATCTCGGCGATCGGCACTTCGATCTTGTGCAATTTGTACAACTTGGCCTCGATGGCCATGTTCAGGTCGTACAGCCAATGACCGACCGCTGGATAACTCAACCAGCTCCAGGCCACGAAAACCGCGAGGGCGACAAACAGCAAAAGCATCGACGTCTTCCTTTTACGTGTTCAGGACAGAATGTGGTCGGCCGGTTTCAGCGTTCGGGTCAAGCGGTGATAGCTGAAACTGAAGCCGGGAAACATCGCGATCACATGACCGCTCTTGCTTTGATACCAACTGTGGCAACCACCGGACTTCCATACCGTGCGCTGCATTTCCCGATGAATCATCTCAGTGTAGGTACGTTCCGCTTCACGGCGCACTTCAATGCTGCGCAGGCCTTTGGCCTGCACGGCGCGGATGCAGTCGAGGATGTAGTTCATCTGCGATTCGATGATGAACAGCGCCGAGGTGTGACCGATGCCGGTGTTGGGCCCGGTGACGATAAACAGGTTGGGGAAGTCCGGCAGGCTGGTGCCCAGATACGCGCGCGGGTATTGCGCCCAGACATCTCTGAGTTGCACGGCGTTTTTTCCGCTGACCGGGTAGGAAATCACCCCGTCGGTGGCGTCGTAACCGGTCGACCAGACGATCAGATCAACATCGATGTGTTGGCCGTCCTCAGTGTTGATGCCGCTTTCGTCTATGGAAGCGATGCCTTGTTCGCGGGTATGCAAGGTGACATTGGGACGGTTCAGCGCCGGGTAATAGGTGCTGGAAACCAGCACCCGTTTGCAGCCAATGGTGAAGTCCGGGGTGAGTTTTTCTCGCAGCAGCGGGTCCGGCACCTGGCGTTTGAGAAAACGCAGGGCGTGCTGCTGGACCATGTGAATCGCCGCTTTGGAATATTTGAAGGCGATGACCCGGGTTTCGAATTGCCAGTAAATCAGCCAGCGCAATAATTTGTAGGCGGGTTTCAGACCGAGCAGCCAGCGTTGCAGCGGCCCGAACTGACGATCGGCGCGGGGCAGCACCCAATGCGGCGTGCGTTGAAACACGTGCAGTTGCTCGACCTGTTCCGCAATGGCTGGAATCACTTGCACCGCACTGGCACCGCTACCAACGATGGCCACGCGTTTATCGCGATAGTCGTAGCTGTGATCCCAATTGTTTGTATGAAACGTCTTGCCTTGAAAGCGCTCCTGGCCGGGAAAGTGTGGGATGACCGGTTGGCTCAATGGCCCGGTGGCATTGATCAGGAACTGCGCATAAAAGGTGCCTTTGCTGGCGGTGTGCACGGCCCAGCGTTTTTCCGTGTCGTCCCATTCGACACGCTCGACATCGGCTTGCAACTCTACGCGTTCGCGCAAACCGAATTGCTCGATAACGTGCTCGGTGTAGCGCTGCAGTTCGGCCTGCCCGGCGAACATCTGCGACCAGCGGTACGGCGCGAACGACAGCGAATACAGCGGCGACGGCACGTCCACCGCCGCGCCGGGGTAGGTGTTCTGGCACCAGGTGCCGCCAAAGAAGTCCCGTCGCTCCAGCAGGCGAAAATCGTCGATTCCGGCTTTTAGCAGGTTGACCGCAGCACATTGACCGCCAAAACCGCTGCCGATGATCAACACGAGATAGGTGTGCATGGGCCTCCTTCTTATAGTTGTTTTTCCATTTTGCTCCTTTCATGTATAGCCAAATATTTGCACTGTGCGCGGCCCTGATGTCGCTCTATTCAGCCCGCTGGCCGGTGATGGCTATTTAACGTCGCCCTGTTAGACTTCCAGCACATCCGTCCTGCGGTGTGCGTGATCGAGGTCCTTATGGGAAATACCGGAGGAAAGGGACTTTCATTGGCCAGGAGGCTTTATACATCGCGCATCCTCGGGTTGATTCTGGGGCTCGTGTGCGTGAGCGTGGCGATGTACTCGCTCGATCCGCCGCTGTGGGTCTGGGCACTGATGTTCTTCAACGGCCTGGTCTGGCCGCATCTGGCGTTTCAATGGGCACGCCGCGCCCGGGTTCCTTACCACGCTGAACACCGCAATCTGTTGATCGACGCCTTTTTCGGCGGCTTTTGGCTTGCCGCCATGCATTTCAATCCGTTGCCCACTGCCACGACCATTTCGATGATGGCGATGAACAACGTCGCCATCGGTGGTTCACGTTTTCTATTGGCAGGCACTGCGGCGCAGTTGCTCGGGGTCGGCGTCGGGCTGGTGGTCTTTGCTCCGGCATTCATTCCGCAGACCACCCCTGCGCAAATGTACGCCTGCTTCCCGTTACTGCTGCTGTACCCGTTGGCGCTGGGCTGGATCTGCTTTCGCCAGGCCTACACCCTCGGTCGACATAAACGCGAACTGCTGGCCCTGAGCCGCACCGACAGCCTGACCGGGCTGCTCAACCACGGCGCCTGGAAGGATCAACTGGAGATTGCTTTTCAGCGCTGCAAGCGGCAGAAGCAGGGCGCGGCGATTGCGTTGATCGACATCGATCACTTCAAGGCAATCAACGATACCTACGGCCATGTTGCGGGCGACATCGTGTTGCGCCAGCTGAGCAAGTTGCTTAAACAAAACCTGCGGGCGACAGACGTTGCCGGGCGTTATGGCGGTGATGAGTTCTGCGTGATTTTGCCGGATCTGCCGTTGTTCAACGCCGCGCAGGCCATGGAGGCGTTGCGCGAGCGCTTCGCAATTCTGGGTTATGAGCAGAATCCAGCGTTGAAGGTCAGTTTGAGCATTGGCCTGGCGGCGTACGATCCGGCGCATGCTGACGCGACGCGCTGGCTCAATGATGCCGATCAGGCGTTGTATGAAGCCAAGGCAGGCGGGCGTAATCGGGTGATCTGCAATTGCGATGACAAGCCCCGGCGGACGTTGCTGGATTCGGTTTGACCGCTATACCCCACATCCCCTGTAGGAGCTGCC
>NZ_AKJR01000105.1:0-4435 GCF_000282235.1 Pseudomonas sp. GM24
CGTGGGGGAGAGGGCTGGGGTGAGGGGGTAGGATTTCAGGCCCCACAAAAAAGCCCGGAACCATCACTGGCCCCGGGCTTTTTCACATCCGCCGAAAACTTACTCAGCCAAAACCTGACCCACAGTCGGATCCTTGAACAGACGCGTCAGCGCATCGCTCAAGACATCGCTGACCAGTTTGGTGTTGGTTTCCTGGTTCGGCGCCATGCCGAAACGCTGGTCCAGCGACGCACCGTAACGGCCGCTGTAGCGACGGTTGGCGTTCTGCACGTCGGAGCGGAAGGTCGCGCCGATGGTCGCTTCGGTCACGTACATGCCTTCTTTAGGCGACTGATACTTCAGTTCGGCCAACGTCACGGTCAACTGCGGCGCGTTTGGCGCGTTGTTGGTCGGGGTGAAGCCGAGCAGACGCACGGCGGCTTCAGCCTGAGCCTGCAACTTCGGCAGGATCTGCTCGCGCTGCACGGTGATAGCGCTGGTTTCCGGGTACAGGCCGCCACGGGTGCCCAACGTTGGCGACGGGCGACCGTCGACCACACGCACGACAACAGGCTGGCCACGGCCGACCGCAGGCAGCTGGGTGGTCAGCTTCGGCTCCGGGCTCAGTTGTTGCGGGCTGTGGGCGCAGCCGGCCAGGGTCAAACCGGCCACAGTGATCAAACCGAACAACAGGCGTTGCAACATGCTCTTCTCTCCAGAATCAGGCACAAACAGGCCGGCAGTATAGCGGTGGGCCACTGCGGGTAACCAGCGCCCGGCAGCGAATACTGAAATGTCTGACAAACCCGTGGGAAAGCGGTTCCTGTCACAGATTATTCACCCGCCATACACGTTGACGTCACGGCGCTTTGGCAACCTTGCAATCAGTCCCCCACAAGGTACTCAATCATGCGTTATCTGATCTCGTTGTTCGCCCCACGTCCGCTGCATCGCAGCTTCGCCCTGCTCGACCGCAACGGCCATTGCCAGGCATTCAAGCAGTGCAGCCTGCAGCCGATGGGTGACGGTTGGGTGGAAATCGAAGAAATCCGCCTCAACTGGTTGCATCAGCCACTGCCCGCCAGCGCCCGCGTCATAGCGTCGCAGCCCCGCGCACGGGTGCAAGCGATGTTGAGCATCTGACCGGATGCCTAATAAAAGTCATTAAACACGAGCAACTGCCCGCATTTCTTCGATACAATCTCCCCCCGATTATAAGGACGTCTCCTGATCGGGCCCCGCAACAGCGTCAATGCGCATGCATCGACACCCAAAATCGCCCACAGAGAGCCGCCCACACAGATCGAGTGAAGTTGGCGCGCTTGCCTGTTCTTCCGGCAAAAACCCCGCTTTTCGCGAATCTGCAGAGCTGTCATGACGCTCGGCCACCGCGTTTTTTTGCCTTTGCGGGCAAGGTGCCAGGCCTGGACAGCCCTTTTTTGAGGTTCACGTCTTCAAAAGAGCGTGAAAAAAACGGGTTTTCACAACTTCACAAGAGTGTGGCGAGCAAATGAAAAGTTTTGCGTCTGAACATGCACCATTAGCGTCTGAAACAGCCCAACGACACAGGACCGGGTATACCTCGAATATCGGAGCCTGAAGCCTGTCCGCTACGGATTTGGTTGCACAAAAACGGATGTCTCGACCATAAGTCGAATTGCCAGCCGCGCGCTGAAATGAGTTCATGGAGCTCTTGAAGCCAAGCCGCATACATCCGTTGAAGTTGCGAAAAATTGCGAAGATTCGGACATGGCGACCTGACCATGGATAGCCTGGACACCACTGACCTGTCCCGGAACGCCTGGCAGCCATGCCGACAATTTGGTGCTGCAGATTTTGGAGACGCGTTAAATGGCGCATAACGAAGCAGTCGACGTAGTACTGGTTGGGGCCGGCATCATGAGTGCCACTCTTGCCGTGCTGCTCAAAGAGCTCGACCCCGCGATCAAGCTGGAAGTCGTCGAGCTGATGGATTCCGGTGCCGCAGAGAGTTCCAACCCTTGGAACAACGCCGGTACCGGCCACGCCGGTCTGTGCGAGCTGAACTACACGCCGCAGGCCGCCGATGGCACCGTCGACATCAAGAAAGCCGTGCACATCAACACCCAGTTCGAGGTGTCGAAGCAGTTCTGGTCGTACCTGACCAAGAAAGGCACCTTCGGCTCGTGCAAATCCTTCATCAGCCCGGTACCGCACCTGAGTTTCGTCCAGGGCGACTCCGGCGTGTCGTTCCTGAAAGAACGCTTTGACGTGCTGCACAAGCACCACGCCTTCGCCGACATGGAATACACCGAAGACAAGGCCAAAATGGCCGAATGGATGCCGTTGATGATGCCGGGCCGCTCGCCGGACGAAGTCCTCGCCGCCACTCGCGTGATGAACGGCACCGACGTCAACTTCGGCGCCCTGACCAATCAGTTGCTCAAGCACCTGACCAGCGCACCCGACACCCAAGTCAAATACTGCAAGCGCGTCACCGGCCTCAAGCGTAACGGCGCTGGCTGGACCGTGAGCATCAAGGACGTCAACAACGGCAACACCCGTGAAGTCGACGCCAAGTTCGTCTTCCTCGGCGCCGGCGGTGCCGCCCTGCCATTGCTGCAGGCTTCGGGCATCGAAGAAAGCAAAGGCTTCGGCGGCTTCCCGATCAGTGGCCAATGGCTGCGCTGCGACAATCCGGAAGTGGTCAAACAGCACCAGGCCAAGGTTTACAGCCAGGCCGCCGTGGGTTCGCCACCGATGTCGGTGCCGCACCTGGACACCCGCGTGGTCGACGGCAAGAAATCCCTGCTGTTCGGGCCATACGCCGGTTTCACCACCAAGTTCCTCAAGCACGGTTCCTTCATGGACCTGCCGCTGTCGGTGCGCGCCGGCAACATCGGGCCGATGCTGGCCGTGGCGAAAAACAACATGGACCTGACCAAATACCTGGTCAGCGAAGTGATGCAGTCGATGGAACAGCGTCTGGATTCCCTGCGCCGTTTCTACCCTGAGGCGAAAGCCGAAGACTGGCGCCTGGAAGTGGCCGGCCAACGGGTGCAGATCATCAAGAAAGACCCGAAAAAAGGCGGCATCCTGCAGTTCGGTACCGAGCTGGTTGCAGCAAAAGACGGTACGCTCGCCGCCCTGCTCGGTGCTTCGCCAGGTGCGTCGGTGACCGTTTCGATCATGCTGGAACTGATCGAGAAGTGCTTCCCGGCCAAGGCCAAGGGTGAGTGGGCTGGCAAACTGGCCGAGATCTTCCCGGCCCGTGAAAAGGTTCTGGAAACCGATGCTGCGCTGTATCGCAAGATCAACACGCAGAACAACATCGCGCTGGAACTGGTTGAAGAAAGCAGCGAGACCCCAAGCTACGCTTGATCAAGCCGCATAAAAAACGCCCCGATCGGGGCGTTTTTTTATGTCTGTCAGAAGCAAAAGATCGCAGCCTGCGGCAGCTCCTACATGGGATGTGTATTTATCCTGTAGGAGCTGCCGAAGGCTGCGATCTTTTGATCTTAAGCGCGAGCTTTATCGATCAGCTCGATGTAGTCCGGGGCGTTGCGCTGATCGGCGATCAGGTCAACAAAGGTCTTGCCCTGCTCGTCCTTGCCATCGACGTCGTAACCGGCCTCGACGAAGAAGCCGAGGAAGCGTTCGAAGTCATCGATACGCAGGCCACGGTAGGCCTTGATCAGTTTGTGCAGCGACGGCGAAGTGGCGTCGACCGGTTCAAAATCGAGGAACAGCTTGATCTGCTCATCGCCGATCTCGTCACCAATCACTTGTTTCTTATCTTTACGCATTGCCGACTCCAGCTCGCAGACATTACACGGGGCGGGCAGTTTACCCCTGCCCGGCCGCCGGGCTCAACGCGATCGCACCGCCCCGGTATGCAAATCGGCCCAGATATGGCCGTTGGCGTAACTGAGGAACTGCACATACACGGTGTCATTGCGCAGCAGATCGATGATCACGCGGTATTGGGCCTGTGGATAAAACAACGTCAGGGTTTTGCTCTTGTCGTCGTAGACCGGTTTTTTCAGGCTTTTACTTTCGCCGTCGAAATTGACCAGTACTTGAGTGATCGTCGCGCCCTTGTTCAGGGACTTGCCCTTGAGGCGAATCATCAATGGCGAGGTAACCGGAATCGGCTGCTGATTGGACTGACGTTGCGCGCCGACGACCACCGAGTAATCGGTGACCTGCAGAAGTTGCTGCTGCTCGGGCTCGGCATCGCGCACGGTCAGATCGTCCGGCGGCAGGAATTGGCTGTGCATCGGCGCGGCGGACAGCGGCAGGCTGACGGCCAGCAAGAAGGCGGCGAGGCTGCGGATCAAGAGGCGCATGACAGGCTCCGGAGGGCGGGGCCGAGCACTCTAGCATGGGTATCACGCAAACAAATGTAGGAGTGAGCCTGCTCGCGATTGCGGTCTGTCAGCAACGTTGATGTTGGCTGATACGACGCTATCGCGAG